>DURJ01000204.1 GCA_012837285.1 Bacillota bacterium | reverse complement strand
CTGGTGTCGTTTTTATAGTGGCAGGCGGTTAAACGTAGACTGTCTCCGAAAGCCAGCTGCAACTTTTTTAATAGCACCGCCACATCCTGCGGTTTGGCAGCCAAACCGCTAAGGCGAAGCACTTCAAGATCAAGTGTTATCTGGGTCAGGCTGACAGCGGTTGGAATAGCTGCTTCAATCTGATCTAAGTCGGCTCCGGGGTCGATACGGGCTTGATTGCTCAACAGATCTTGGCGTTTCTCTTCCTGGTTCAATTGAGCCTGAAGATACTTAGCTTTCTTTTGAAGGGTGCGTGTTTGGAAAGCTATGGGCTCCATTTTTATTATTTCCAACTCCAAGGATTCAATCTTATGTTGCAGCTGCCCTTGAACTAACAACGACAGGCCGACCAAGACCAACAAGAGACAGCCTGAGATTATTCGAACCCTATCCAGTCTCTGCTCGCGAATAATCTGGTCCGGTAGTAAGTTTAGCTGTCCAATTAGCTTTGGAACTGACTGCATAGCACTCCCCCACTCCACCATCCCAAGCCTAGACCTAAAGCGGTGGCAAAGAGATTAAGGTCAATTGTTGAGGACAAACAATTTTCTATTTGGCTGACCTGTACACCTAGGTGATTTTTTAAATCACGGAGGAATAAGTTGTCGTTGGCCCGGCCTCCGACGCAGAAACAGTGCGGGCTCGGATCGACGTGGTCTTGAGTCCGAGCAAAATCGATGCTTCGTCGGATCTCAGCTAACAACCCTTCTTTGGCCCGACCCTGGTCTGCCTTAATAGTAACTGTGCGAGCAATAACAGGCTGACCATGATTGACGATCAGAATATCGACAGTGCTGGTACCAAAGTCGAGCAGAATAAGGTTGTCGGTCTGAGTAGGATGGCAATACTGAACCCAGCGCAGTAGGGCTACCATTCCGGGTTCCAGCAGCAACGGCCGCAGCCCTGCTAACCTAACAGTCTCCATGAGTGCTTGCACAATGTTCTTGGTGCTGGCGGCTAGCAGAACGGTATGCTGCTGCGGAGTACGTTCCAACGAAACGAAACCAAACTCTGTTTCCTGGGCCGGGTATGGGACATAGCGTCCTATTTCCCACCTGAGCAGTTGTTTTAACTGCATTACCGGTAGGGGCGGCAGATCTAGCCGCCGCAGAACCAGGTGAGAACCGTTTACTGCTACTGCTACGCGCCGGACCATTATCCCCCTTGTCTGCAACGCCGACTTGACGGCTGACGCCACTGCAACCGGCTGCACTATTTCTCCAGCCACCACAGAACCAGGTGGGATTTCTATCGTACCGCTGTTTGTAATATGAACCGGTGGTCGCGAACCCCGACCTTTGCTACTTAGAACAACGAATTTTGCCGTTGCAGACCCAATGTCTAATCCCAGCAATTGTTGCTGCATTCACGACCCTCTTTCACATTGGTTATGGCGCGGATGTTTATGCACCTTAGTTATAGCTTGGATCAAGGCGATGGTGATGTCAGTGCAATACTGTTGCCGTAGTTGAGCCGTTCGGGCGTAGATTTCACCTTCCTCCGTAACTACATAACGCGCTGGCAGGGCATTAAGAGCCAAGGCCTGGATATCCCGTTGACAGCGATCACAAAAGCAGACTTGCGGAAACCGAGTCTGGATATCATGCAACTGAGCGGCTACGGCGCTCTCCATAGTGTTAATTAAATTCACGCAATCACAACCTTTCTCCGAACCTAATCGGCAACCGGTATGAAAAACTTTTGGTACCAGTTCGATCGTGTAACTGTAAGACCAGGGAGCGGTGCTTGCAGCTCTTGTTTGGCTGGGTCGAGATAACACAACCGCACACCGGAGTGGCAAATGACCCTTTTGGCTGTAACTGTTCCAGTGAGTGTTGCTGGCGTTTGAAAGGCCACTGTGGCCGGGGAAAACAAGACAGCCGTCAGCGAACAACTCTCCACCTCTATCCCTTCTTTACCGATTAAAAGCACCATGCCTGTGGCTGTGGAGCCGGCACTGATGGTAAGTTTGCCGGTAGCAATCACCGCTGTTCCAGGGGTCAGGTTTCCAGTAACTACAACGTCGCCAAATACAAACACGACTCCCCCACTGTTTTCACTGCCGCTAACATGGGCTGGGCCGGTAATGGTTATAACAGCAATGCTTCGGTAAAAATCCGCGTCAAGATCAGGAAAATCAATAGGATTAACACCAGTGACTGTGTCCAGATCTTCTTCCTGTTCCGACAATACGGTACCACTCGCATACAAAGTGCCCCTCATTGTCACCTCAGACAAAATGGAAATGTCTCCATTAGCAAAAACGTGGCCGTCTATATGGGAACCTTCCAACAAAATCAGATTGGCTTGATCGGTGCCATGAAAAAGAACGTAATCATAAGTCTCGTGTCTAGGATAAGGCTCCAGGGTGAAAAGCTCAACCAGAGTTTGCCTGGCGGCACCGGCCCGACCGGTAGCTTCTACTGGTAAGCTAAGTCTTTGTTGTTGGAGTTGTTCTCCATGGGTCCGAAATTCGACTCGGTAGGTGCCTGTGTTTAGCTCTCCTGTAACTGGCAGGCGATGGTTTGGGTCTTGCCGCAGGACAGTCTCAGCCACAGCTAGCCCTGCTTCGGCCAGATACATGGCTTGGGCCTCATCCAGGTAATTGCGCGCCAGTCGGCCGTTTACCCGGTGCAAATAGGCCAATCCGCCGGCAATAGTCAGTAACATAGTTATTAACACTAATACCGTTATTACGGCCGAACCGGATCTAGTATTTGCCATCATGTTGCTGCTACCTCATGTTGCGGAGCCAGATTTTAGTAGTGATCTGAATAGTCTTGGAGCCTTCCCTGGTGGTTACGGTTATGGTGGCGAGATGCTGCTTAGAGTTCAGAGAAAAGGTGAAACCAATGACTCCTTCAGCTACAATATTATATGAGCCCCGGATATTGCGCTGTAACTGGGCATTGCTTGGTTGAAATCGATATTCGATGGAGCGCCATTTGACTTCAGTTCGATCTTGGGCCGAGATGTGTGGAACTTCCAAGGTTACTACCCCGTCGTGTTGGGCGACGGTTACCTCTCGTGCCGCCTGAAGATCCCTTCTGAGCCAGAGTAACGCTGCCCAGGCATTCTGAAGGGCCTCGCTTTGCTCCATAGTGGCCTGATATGCCCTCAATTGTAACCAGGAGGTACTCATGAGAATTGTAACTATCAGGCCGGTGACAGCCAGGGCAACTAGAAACTCCACTAGAATTGCGCCTGAATCATGGCTGGAACCGACCTGTAGATGTCGCCAATGTGGCCAATTCGAAGGCTTGGTCATCAGACGAATCTCCCCAACGAATAAGTACTCGTATCTCATATAATCTAGCCGGCAGGGGCTTGACTACCACTGCCAGATCATAATCGGGATTGGCCGACACCGGAAGAAAAGGTTGGCTTACCCAGGCTTCCGAACCGAACGCCAGCAGCTCCTCCATATGGGCCTGTCCCAGGATTAAGGCTTGCATGTTTTCTTGAGCCCAGGCTGTACTGCGGTGTGTGGTGATAAGTACAGAGGCCAAGGGTACGGTGATTGAGGTGACGATAAATACAGCTATCATTACCTCAACTAACATAAAACCGGCGGCCCTGTGGTTGGCTTTCAATTACTCTTCTCCTTTACTTTTACCCTACCGGTAGCAGGTACCACGGTAATCTCTATTTCGCGGCCGTGAGGGTTGGCTAGTCTTATAGTGAGACCTTTGGACGGAGCCCCGGTTGGGTGAAACATTAGCTCCGAGAAGTAGGTTACAGTAATACCCGCGGGCAAAGGTTTATAGACCTGGTCACTCTCAAAGAAACCGGCATCGTCCGTTTGCTTAATCAGTAAACCCCAGCGAGTGCCGCCGCGAAGCACGAATCTGACATGGAAGGTTCTTTCTTCTACCAGGGCTCGGTTTTGGAGTAATCGCAGTGTGGCGGCCAATTCTCTGGCCCCTTGTCGGAGCCGAATGAAATCGATCCATTTTGCTGCCGGTGATATGATTGTTACCACTAATAAGGCTACGACAGCTACAACCACTAGTAGTTCAATCAGAGCATATCCGGCATTGTTCTCGGTCAGAGGCGTTTCCACATTACGGTAAGATACCATTTTACCAGCTCCTGCCCCCATAAGCGGGCAACTAATGTTCCGAGGGCTAAAAAGGGTCCAAAAGGGATGGGATCTGTCCGCTTTTTCACTCGGGCCAGGATCAAGATTAGCCCCATACTGCCTCCGAACCAGAACGACAAGCCAAGGGCTGGTACTACCAACGGCCAGCCCAAAAATGTGCCCATGGCTAAAGCTAGTTTGATGTCTCCTCCACCAATACCGCCCCGGCTGATAGCGGCGATGGAGCCCATGATGGTTGCCGCGGCTAAACCGCCTTTAGCAGAGTCAATGAAATCGCCTCCCGGCAGCAGCAATCCCAGCACCGCCCCGCCCAAGGTGAGAAGATTAGGAAGTGTGTAAGTGGCCATGTCAATAAAAGCTGCAGCGATAAAGACAAAGCCTAAGATTAAGGCACGGCAAAGGCAGGCATTGTCACTCCCGGTCAAGCCCAAAGCAAGGTGATAGAGACCTAGGCAGAGAACCACCGCAACTAACTGGCAACCAGATGACTTCGATAACATATACTTGGCCCCTCTACCCCAACCCCTAAGAGCTGTCACTGCCGCTAAAATCCACTTCGGTTTCGGTGATAACGAAATGATGTTTATCACATTTAAGCTCATACCCTTTGTCTGTCTTCGTATAGTTGTATGACTGTCCGCTCTGAGGACAGGCGGGGAGACTCTTCAGCTCCAAATTAAGCCCGTCTTTGTCTTGAAGCTGGCTAGGATATTCGTTCTGCTCAAAATAATAGAGTTCTAGCGCCGCTTCGATTTGCTTCAAGTTGGATTTACAGGCGGATGTCTTAGCATTATCCCAGGCACTTACTAAGCGCGGTGCAGCCAGCCCGGCAAATAGACCCAGTATTAACACTGCTACTAGCAGTTCAATTAAGGTTAAACCTCGTTCATCTTGGTGGATAGCAGCTAGCATGAACACCCTCCTCGGTCAAAATTAAGTGATATTTAGGCCAGAGCGTCGACCAAGGTCAGCAGCGGCAGCAGGATCCCTAAAACAGCAACAGCAACCACAACTCCGGCGGTAACAATGAGCAGCGGCTCCAGCCAGGCAACCAGTATGGTCAGTGAATGGCGAACGTCATTGCCCAAGATATTCCCTACTTGTTGCAGCATTTCCGGCATGCACCCTGTTTCTTCTCCGACCCGGACCATTTGAACAAGAAAACTGGGAACAGCTTTAATGGTACGCAACTGACTGGTAAGGCTCAGACCTAGTTGACTGCCAGCTCTGAGCTGCTTTATCTCATCTGACAGGGTTTGAATAAGGGCTGCCTGTTCGGCAATACTTAAAGCGGTAAGAAGCGGTATACCACAGCCCAGGCAAAGACTAAGGACATGGCAGGTACGGGCTAAATGAAAACGCAGAATCAAAGATCCTAGCACCGGGGTGCGCAGCAACATCAAATTGCGGATTCGGGTCCCGGATGGTGTCAGCCACAATATCCAAGATAGTACTATTAATACTCCAAGCAGGACTAACAGTACGTGCCAGGTACTTGGTTGTCCTAAAAGCAGCAGCATTTTAGTGAGAAGTGGAAGGCTGGCACCTGAATAAGCCAGCAGTTCCTCCAGGTGAGGCACAGCTAGCCTGCTGACAACAACGGCCCCCACCAGGGCTAGTGAGAGCACTAACACTGGGTAGGCAGCAACAGCAGCAATTTTGCGCCTGAGCTCAAGCTCTTGCTGATAAGTATCTGCCAGCTGATCGTAAACCTCCTCTAATTTACCGGCTGCTTCGGCAGCGGCTGTCATTTGGACCAAGAGTGGGGGGAACAGATGATCCTGCTTAGAAATAGCTTTTGCCAGCGATTTCCCTTGGGCTACATCATGCCCCAGCTCTGTCAGTGCTCGCTTGTATAAGGGTTGTTTGGTTTCATCGGTTATTATTTGTAGACAGGTTAGAAAGGGAAGACCAACGCGGCTCAAATTGCTTAGTTGCCGTACAAACCGACTGAGGAATTGAAGTTTTGATCCAGTGCTGACCAAACTCAGTAACAGGCGCTCCAACAACCGGGCCCTACTCCTACATGCCTTTAACGAAATGACTAAGAGGCCTTGTTGATGCAGTTGGCCCTGGGCTTCTTCGAGGGATTTTGCTCTCAGCTTTCCGTGGACTTTGTTACCGTCAGGTGTACAGGCGTCATAGATAAACTGCACCAAGTAGGTCTCCCCCTACAATGCCTTTATCAAGGTAGGCTCTAACTAAAAGTGCTTTCGGCTAGCCAACCAACTGCCTGAATGACTTCAGCCACAGTTGTGTAGCCGGCTGCAACTTTGGCTAAACCATCGCCCAACAGCGGAACCATTCCTTCCTTGATTGCCTGTTGGCGGATATCTTCTGCTGTAGAGCGAGCGAGTATCATAGCTTGAATACTACCTGAATTAGCATCCAAGGTTTCAGCAATAGGCATCCTTCCCAAGTAGCCGGTATAACGGCACAGCGGACAGCCTCGGCCTTTACGTAAACGGGCATGTTGCTCCGTGGGGTGACTGCCCAGTGTTCTTTGTTCATATATGTCCGGTGTGTATGGCTCACCACAGTAGGAACATACAGAGCGGACTAAGCGTTGAGACAGGATCCCGTTTAGAGCTGACGCCAGCAAGTACGGTTCTATCCCCATATCCAGAAGACGGGTGATGGTACTGGCTGCATCGTTGGTATGCAGAGTGGATAGAACCAGATGCCCTGTTAGAGCCGACCGGACGGCAATTTCTGCTGTTTCGCGATCACGAATCTCACCCACCATAATAATGTTTGGATCCTGGCGCAGTATCGCCCTCAGGCCACTTGCAAAGCTCAGGCCGGCTTTAGGATTTACTTGTACTTGGTTCACACCGGGAAGGTGGTATTCCACGGGATCTTCAATAGTAATTATGTTCTGCTCTGTGCTGTTAAGGGACTTAAGTAAGGTATACAAGGTAGTGGTTTTTCCGCACCCAGTGGGACCTGTTGCCAAAATCATGCCGCCGGATCGGGCGAGAAAGCAGAGCAAGCTTTTTTGTACTTGGCCTGTAAATCCTAGCTTACTGATATCATCAATCCTACTTGTTCTGTGCAGGAGTCGTAAAACTAGTTTCTCTCCTTTGATAGTAGGCAAACTAGCCATCCGCACATCTATCTTTTGATCCGAGACGGTACATTCTAGCCGCCCGTCTTGTGGAATTAGGCGTTTAGCAATATCCATACCAGCCCTTACCTTAAGGGCTGTAATCACAGCCGCAAACACCTGAGGGTCGAAACTAATCTGCGGATGCAAAAGGCCGTCAATACGAAAGCGAACCTGTCCCCCTTCCAGATTTGGCTCCAGATGAATGTCGCTGGCGCGCTGTTGTACTGCCTGCTCAAACATAGAATTGACGATATCGATAATGGACAAGGCAGTGGCGCTATCAGCGGTTAGGAGCAGCTCTTTTGCCTCTGGTGACTGTTCGGTATCACGAGCAATACTATCAAGAGGTCCGTAAAGGTTGGTGATCTCGGCAGTGATATGATTTGGATTAGCAACAACAGGCCTGATATCATACCCAGTGGCTAATCTGACTTCGTCTAGAGCTATTACATTTGAAGGATTGGCTATGGCCAGATAAAGGGTTCCATCTACAACCCGAAGTGGTAGCACATTGTGCCTCTTAGCCAGAGCAGCCGGCAAAGCGTGCACAGCATTGTCCTGAGGCTTAATATCGACCCCATGGAAGCTATCATCTCTAACCATGTATAACACCCCGTACACTGACCTATTATTCGCCATTTTTCTCAAAATTCCTGCCGGGAACAACAATCCAGAGCCTAAAAGCCGATTTTCCTTACAGGTTCGATAACTAAACAGAAAATAATGCGCACTCCCATGTAACTAGACCTCAAAGAAGTGGGCATAGTAATCGCGGCTGCCTTTTAAACTAACATAAATCCTCCCCTGATAATCAATCACTTATAAGCTTATCTGATTCAAGCCGATAGATTGGCCGACCAAATGTATCTCGCCTCCTTTTGTGTGCACCCTTACTGCTGTTGTGTGCACCCTTCCTCTTTTCCTCTACCCAGTTATGTCTTCTCACCCAGGACTTCACGGCGTTGATGCTGACACCATGCTTTTTTGCAATGTCCTGTACACCTAGCAGCTTTGATTACAAACTCTTTATTCATTGTTTGGGACAGCTCATAGCCCACGATTTTCCGGGAATACCAGTCTATAATAGCTACAAGATACATCCAGCGGCCCTGCATGGCGCAG
>DURJ01000203.1 GCA_012837285.1 Bacillota bacterium | reverse complement strand
CCTACGAGTCGGTGCAGTTTCACGTAGGGGCGGATCTTTGTGCCCACTCGAGTTCTCGAAGGACGCATGATGGTACGGTGGTACATAGCGACAGGCGGCCGCAAAGGGCCGCCCTACTCGAAGGGTTGGTGGGTTGTGCGTTGTAGTGGGCCGGTGGCACACACATGAGCATCATTATCTTGCGGGCTGGGACAGAGCCCAGCCCCTACACGAAGCGCCTACTATGTTAAGAGTTAAGCCGGGCTAGTAATGATATGGTTCGCCGGCGTTTATTTTGAAGCTGCGGTAGAGTTGTTCCAGCAGGATAAGTCGGGCCAGTTCGTGGGTAAAGGTGAGGCTGGAGAGGGAGAGTTGCTTTTGGGCCCGGTGCAGGATATCTGCTGCCAGCCCCAGGGGCCCGCCGATGGCAAAGGCTAAGCGGCTGTGGCCCTGGTCGGCCAGTTGCTGCAGGTAGGCAGCCAGCTCCAGCGACGTGAACTGCTGTCCGCCTTCGGTAAGAGCAATCAGATATTCACCCGGCCGGAGAGATCTAAGTATGGTTTGGGCCTCGGCCGCTTTGATAGCCTGGCTGTCGGCTTTGCTCAGCCGCGGCGGTATTTTCACGGCCGGCAGGGTAACCAACTCTACGCGGGCATAGGGCCTAAGGCGTTTAAGGTACTCCCTGCTTCCGGCAGCGATAAAAGCGGCTCTGGTTTTGCCCGGGGTAAGAATACGAATCTGCACTGCTTACACCGGATAGTACGGTTTCGGTCCATCGGCGGCGGCTGCTTCGGCCAGATTGTAATCTACGTTGGTTTTGGCCGCCAGGCGTTCCTTGAGAAAGTTGGGGGCCACTTGGGGAAACAGGGCCTGGGACAAGACATCTTCCGGTTTTTGCAGGTAAGGAGCGATGGCCTTCTTGGCCTCCTCCAGGCCCGGTTCAATTAGATCGGCCGGACGGACCGTAATGGGCTCTTCGTCCCCGATAATCTGCTTCTGCACTTCAGGGTCAATAGGAGCCGGCGGCCGGCCGTAATAACCCAGGACGTAGTTTTTCACTTCGTTCGGTATTACTTTGTAGCGCTCATGCATGAGCACGTTAAAGACCGCCTGGGTCCCCACAATTTGGCTGGTGGGTGTGACCAGCGGCGGGTAACCCAGTTCCTTTCTGACCTTGGGCACCTCGGCCAGGCAATCGCGGTATTTGTCCATGGCCCCCTGCTGCTCCAACTGGGAAGCCAGGTTGGATATCATGCCGCCGGGAATCTGGTACGAGAGCACATTAGTGTCCACTCCGGTGGACACAATGGCAAACTGCTCGTACTCCTTCTTCACTTCCCGCCAGTAATCAGCAATATCGGACAGCCGCTTCAGATCCAGTCCGGTGTCGTAAGGTGTTCCGGCCAGTGACGCCACCAGTGATTCGGCCGGGGGCTGCGAAGTTCCCATAGCCAAAGGAGAACTGGCTGTGTCCACTATATCCACCCCGGCTTCAATAGCTTTGAGATAGGCCATGGAGGCCATGCCGCTGGTGTAGTGGCAATGAAGGTTAATGGGTACTGACACCGCTTGCTTGAGTTTTTTTACCAACTCGTAGGCCACATAAGGCGACAGTAGCCCGGCCATGTCTTTGATACAGATGGAATCAACCCCGAGCTCCACCAGCTCTTTGGCGATCTTGACATAAAGCGGTATATCGTGCACTGGGCTGATGGTATAGACCACTGTGCCCTGGGCATGGGCACCGGCTTCCTTGGTAACCCGAATGGCCGTTTGCATGTTGCGCACGTCGTTTAAGGCATCGAAGATGCGCACAATGTCGATGCCGCCTTTTACCATGGCTTTAACGAACTCTTCCACCACATCGTCAGGATAGTTTCGGTAGCCCAGTATGTTTTGGCCGCGCAGCAACATTTGCAGCTTGGTGTTTTTAATATGCTTCCTGATGGTCCAGAGGCGTTCCCACGGGTCTTCATTGAGGAAGCGCATACAGGTGTCGAAGGTGGCACCGCCCCACATTTCCAGGGAGTAGTAGCCGGCGGCGTCGATCTGTTCCAGAATCGGGATCATATGTTCGGTCTTCATGCGGGTGGCAAATAGGCTTTGATGAGCGTCTCGGAGCGAGGTATCGCATAATTTAGGCGCGTGTTTAGCCATGATAGAAAACTCCTCCTTCATCCTTGGATCTTAATCTGCTAAGAACCCTAGATTGTATTTCTGCATACAGTATACAATTCCTTCTTTCCCGGCTATTTTTTTATTCCTGGGGACGCAAGGCCGGTATTACCGTCACCTGCACCGGGCGCCCGCGGCGGCTCAAACTTAGTCGGGTTTTAGCTCCCACTTTGACAGTGGAGGCAGCCGCGGTAAACTCACTCAGGGTATTAACCCGCCTGGAACCCACGCGGGTGATAACATCGCCAGGCTTAACCCCGGCGGCTTCGGCCGGGCTGCCACGGTAGATATCCAGAGCTACCACACCCTCTTTCTCTGGCAAGTCGAAATAGGCGCTGATTTCTTTGTTAATTTGGGCGGCGTAAATACCGAGCCAGGGCCGGCGGACATAGCCATGAGCCAGAATCTCTTCCACAATGGGGCGGGCGACGCTGATGGGAATGGCAAACCCCATGCCTTCGGCCGCCTGAGCTTTGGCCGAATTGATCCCCACCACTTCGCCTCTGGCATTCACCAACGGTCCGCCGCTGTTGCCGGGATTGATCGGGGCATCGGTCTGGATGAGGTTCTCCAGGATCTTGCCGTCGTCGGTCTGGATGGTGCGACTTAAGGCGCTGATGATCCCGGCAGTGACACTGCGCTGAAACTCCAGCCCCAACGGGTTACCGATGGCCACGGCCAACTCGCCCACCTGTAGACGATCTGAGTCTCCGAACAGCGCCGGTGTCAGCCCGGTAGCCGCCACCTTCACCACGGCTAGATCCATGCTGGGATCGGTCCCCACCACTTGGCCTTCCAGCTGGCGCCCGTCGGCCAAAGTAACAATAATGTTTCCCCCTCCGGCCACCACATGGTCATTAGTAAGAATGTAGCCCACCGGGTCGAAGATAATGCCGGATCCCACTCCGCCCTGCTCCACCGCCCCGTAAAACCAATCGTAAGCTCGCACCCGGGTGGCGATGCCCACCACCGCCGGTCCCACCCGCTGGGCCACAGCGCTGATGGTAGCATAAGGGTGAATCGTAGTGGTGTCGTCGACGATAGATAAAGGTTCCGTTGGCTGCGGTATGCCGGCTGGTGCTTTCAGTGGCTGGAGCCGCCGGGTTGAGGTCGGCCACAGAGCCACCCCGGCAGTAAAAGCTCCAATTAACAATAACACAAATAACAACCGGCGCCAATATCTTCCTGATCTGATGCGATCCAAGTGACTCCCTCCTTGGGCGTGCTGTTTTTTACAGTATCTCCGCCGGCGGAGGATAAATTACAACAGAGGGCGGAAAAACCGCCCTCTGCCCTGGGACAAGAAGCTGGATCCTAGATGCTTTTGGCTCGGACAATATCTTTCACCTTCATCAACCGCGTCAGATTGGCTCGTTCGTTTTCCTCCAGCTTCATGGTGATATAACGCACGGTCTTTTCTAGATCAGGGATCATGACGTGCTCTAAGGCGTTAACCCGCCGGCGCGTGCGTTCGATTTCCTGCGCCAGGCGAGTCACGGCTGTCTCGATCTCAGCCAGCTCCAGCAGCTGCGGCAGCAACTCAGACAAAGTGTTGATGGAGTCGTCCAGCTCGCCTGATGTCTCGGCAAAGCCGTAGGGATAAATACTGGCGCTGGTCTCTCCCACTTGCTGCCAACTGATTTTCGGCGTGTGCACGCTCATGATATTCTGAATGGCCAGCTGTACCTCAAGTTGCACCTGAGGAAACATGATGGCTTCTTCCACTGCCTCGGCTGACATCACTGCCCGAGCCAGCATGAACTTCTGGAACGAGCGGGCCAGCCGTTCTTCTACTTCCTCGCGCAGCTCTTTGTTCTGTCGGACCAGAACCAAGAATTGGCGCATGAGCTCGTCACGCTTGTCTTTTAACAGCTTATGGCCGCGAACAGCCACCGTGAGCCGCGTTTTTAAGCGGTTCAGCTCCATCCGGGTAGGATTAACCCTAAGCTCCATGGGCTACTCCTCCCTTTGCGGGGGTAGATATTTATCCAGATATTCGTCTCGAATACGTTTGAGCTCGCCGCGCGGCAACATGGACAGAAGATCCCAGCCCAGCTCCAACGTTTGGACGATGGTGCGATCTTCTTCTTCTCCCTGACGGAGATAACGATCCTCGAACTCATCGGCAAACTTGGAGAACACTTTGTCGGTCTCGGACAAAGCGGCCTCACCTAAGATAGCCGCCAGTTCTTTGGCTTCCTTGCCGCGAGCATAAGCCGCATAGAGCTGGTTCATGGTGTCGGCATGGTCTTCTCTGGTTTTCCCCTCACCGATACCCTTGTCCTTCAGCCGGGACAAGGACGGTAACACGTCAATCGGCGGGTAAATGCCTTTGCGGTGCAGATCACGGGTCAAGATGATCTGACCTTCGGTGATATACCCGGTGAGGTCAGGAATCGGGTGGGTTTTGTCGTCCTCAGGCATGGTGAGAATCGGCACCTGCGTCACTGAGCCCTTAGCTTCTCTGATCCGACCGGCGCGCTCGTAGATACTGGCCAAGTCGGTGTACAGATAGCCGGGGTAGCCCCGCCGGCCCGGAACTTCTTTGCGAGCCGCGGAGATCTCGCGCAGAGCTTCGGCGTAGTTGGTCATGTCGGTGAGGATAACCAGCACGTGCATATCTTTATCGTAGGCCAAGTACTCAGCGGCGGTGAGCGCCATCCGCGGGGTGGCAATACGCTCAATGGCCGGGTCGTCAGCCAGATTCATGAATAGCACGGCACGCTCAATAGCGCCGGTGCGCTCAAAGTCGGAGACAAAGAAATCGGCTTCTTCAAAGGTGATACCCATGGCCGCGAACACAACGGCAAACTTGGTCTCTGTGCCCAGCACCTTCGCCTGACGGGCAATCTGAGCCGCCAGTCGAGCATGAGGCAGACCGGCAGCGGAGAACACCGGCAGTTTCTGACCGCGCACCATGGTGTTTAGGCCGTCAATGGCCGAGACTCCGGTTTGGATAAACTCGGACGGATAGTCGCGGGCAGTAGGGTTGATGGGGTAGCCGTTGATATCCCGGCGTGCTTCCGGGATGATCCGCGGCCCATCATCACGGGGACGACCTAAGCCGTCAAAAACTCGCCCTAACAGGTCTAGCGACACGCCCAGCTCCAAGCCCCGACCCAGGAATCTAATCTTGGCGGTTCCCAAGTTGACGCCGGAAGTACCTTCGAACACCTGCACCAGTGCTGTATCACCGGACACCTCCAGCACCTGGCCCCGGCGGGTGCTTCCGTCGGCCAGCTCGATTTCCACCAGCTCGCCGTATTTGATGCCGGTCACTTGCTCAACCAGCATTAAAGGTCCCGCTATATCGGAAATAGTACGGTATTCCTTAGGCAACATCCTCACCTCCCACCGCAGTTACTCCCGCTATCTGCGCGACGATTTCAGCCATAATGTCGTCAAACTCGCCGAGTTCCTGCTCCGGAGTATATTTAGCCCTGGCGATGCGCTCGCGCACCGGTAAGGCAAACAGTTTATCCAGATCAGCCTCTTTCTCCAGAGCTTTGAGCGCTTCTTCGTGGAAGGTCATAATAAGTCTCATCATCAGCTTTTGTTTTTCTAAGGAACAGTAGGTGTCGATGTCGTGGAAAGCATTCTGAAGAAGGAAGTCTTCGCGGATCGACCGGGCTGTTTCCAGGACCAAGCGCTCCCGGTTCGAGAGCGAGTCCACGCCCACCAGCCGAACAATCTCCTGCAGCTCGGACTCTTCCTGCAGCAGGCGCATAGAGTCTGTCCGCATCTCGATCCACTCATCGCCTAAATGCTGGCGCAGATAGTCGTCGATGTTGTCCAGATAGAGGGAATAGCTCAGCAGCCAGTGAATGGCTGGGAAGTGACGAGCATAGGCCAGTGGAGCATCCAAGCTCCAGAAAACCTTAACAATACGCAAAGTACCCTGGGTTACCGGCTCGGACAGGTCACCGCCAGGAGGCGAAACCGCACCCACAGCGGTTAAAGCGCCGACCCGCTGCTCCGAACCCAGACAGGTGACCCGGCCGGCCCGCTCGTAGAATTCCGCCAACCGTGAGCCCAGATAGGCCGGATACCCTTCTTCACCGGGCATCTCCTCCAGCCGACCGGACATCTCGCGCAGGGCCTCAGCCCAACGAGAGGTGGAATCGGCCATGAGGGCCACGCTGTAACCCATGTCACGGAAATACTCGGCGATGGTGATACCGGTATAGACCGATGCTTCGCGAGCTGCCACCGGCATGTTGGAGGTATTGGCAATGAGCACCGTGCGCTTCATCAACGGTTCGCCGCTCTTGGGGTCCTCCAGCTGCGGGAACTCCAGCAGCACGTCAGTCATCTCGTTACCGCGCTCACCACAGCCGATATAGACCACGATTTCGGCATCGGCCCATTTGGCCAATTGGTGCTGCACTACCGTCTTGCCGCTGCCGAACGGCCCCGGAATACAAGCGGTGCCGCCTTTGGCCACCGGGAAGAACATGTCGATGACCCGCTGTCCCGTGGTCATAATCTCTTCCGGCGGTAGCTTGGCCACGTACGGGCGCCCATGACGCACCGGCCATTTTTGCATCATGATCACTTCTTGGAGGCCGCCTTGGGTTTTGATCTTGGCAATGACGTCGACAACTGTAGCCGGGCCGGCATAGATCTCCACCACTTCGCCCTCCACGCCCACCGGCACCATAACCCGGTGCTCCACCGGCGTGGTCTCTTGCACTGTGCCCAGAATATCGCCGGTAGTAACTTGATCGCCGACTTTAACCTTGGGCACAAAATCCCATTTCTTCTCCCGATCCAAAGCATTTGCTTCCACGCCGCGGGTAATGTAGTTGCCCACCTGGGCTTCAATTACGTCCAGCGGCCGTTGAATGCCG
This sequence comes from Bacillota bacterium, assembly GCA_012837285.1. Lineage (NCBI taxonomy): Bacteria > Bacillati > Bacillota > Bacillota bacterium. Next base: position 10,133 of record DURJ01000203.1, on the reverse strand, counting down.
TCGTAAATGGACTCGATAAGGCCCGGTCCAAGCTCTACTGAAAGGGGTGCTCCGGTAAGGTAGACCGGCTCTCCCGGGCCGATGCCGCCGGTTTCCTCGTACACCTGGATGGAAGCTTTGTCACCATGCAGTTCGATAATTTCCCCGATGAGGCGCTCATCGGAGACGCGCACCACGTCGTACATCTTGGATTCCTGCATGCCTTCAGCTACCACCAACGGGCCGGAGACCTTAATTATCCTGCCAACGCCCAAACTTACCTACCCTCTTTCCCAAATAAGATATCCGCGCCGACAGCTTTTTCCACATTGCGCCTGATTTGCTCCATCCCCAGTCCCAAACTGCCTTGGCTGCTTGGGATCGGCACCAGGATGGGAGTCATTCGTTTTCGCAAGTCATCCACTGTTTCTTTGGCTGCTGCCGCCGCCTGTTCGGTGATAAACACCACTTGATACGTTTCGTCCCCGACCAAGGATTTGAGTACCGCCTTGGTTTGTTCCGGTTCGGTTACGGGGAAGGCAGTTACGCCTACGGCTTTGAACCCGAGAATGGAATCGTGGTCACCGATAACAGCTATTTTAGGCATAGACATCACGCAGCCTTTCCTTTATGTCGTCCGCCGGAAGGCCGTTGATCTTGCCCACCATCACAATGCGGATAAGTTTGATCTCGTTCTCCTTGGCCCAGAGATAAGCTACCAACGGCTCGGGACCAAAAGAAATCAGGCCGGCTTTTTTCACGTAACTGATGAGATAATTGTCAGCCAGTTTTTCGTACGTGGTCAAGCTGCCTTCCCGTTCCCAGGACGCTATCCCGTCGGCCACCACCGTGCCCCAAGGGTCACGGGCAAAGCGATCGGCAAAGGTGGGGAGTGGTTCGTCCAGTTGGGTTAGGAAGAAATCCAGATCCAGCTTTCCGCCCGGAATGAATACTTTACGCATCAGTTCCCGGGCCTTAAGACCGTCGGCTGCAGTCACGTGCCGAACCCGGACAAAGCTTTTAATGTTGGTCAGGTCGGCCTGCAAAGCTACCAGTTCCCGGAGAAAGGCTTCTCCGCTTTCGGTTAGAAAACGACTCAAGTAACAATAATGAGCTTTGTCTAAGATAGTGTCCACCAGCTGGGGATCAGCTGTTTCGGCCAACATAGCTTGCGCTTTCTCAGCCGCTTGGGCGATCTCAGGCGGTAGCTCCTTAAATCGGCCCTCGGCTACCATAGCCGCCAATTTTTCCGGGGCAATTGTTCCCGAGGCAACTAAAATATCGTCAACTTCCTGCTGTAAGTGTTTGCCTTTGATAAGAATCTTAAGGTTTAACACGTCATACTTAAGGAAAAACAGATCCGTTATCTCGGGATGAGGCGATATCTTCCAGAACAGCTCTCGCACCGAGGCGATTTCCTCGCGGAGGATAGTCTCGTATTCGTGTGCACTGCCAAGGCGCGATACTTGCGCTCCGTAGGCAGTCTCTCCTAGTATTTTCAGCGCTTCGGTGGCATTCTTGGCCTCAGCCATCCGCTCGATTTTGCCCTTATCCAGCAGCCCTGTTTCTAACGCTCGAACCCTGGTTACCGAATGCGCGTAATCTGTTCTCTTGCCTTTCACAACCCTGCCTCCTTTCCCGGCCGGCTAAATTCAGCTGGCAGGAAAAAGGACGGCAGCAACTTCCTGCTCTAGTTCATCCCTGCTCAGCTTAAGAATCAGTTCAAATGAATTATTGTTCTCCACTCCGCCGGCGATGAGGACAAAGCCTCCTTCCAGCGGTCGGGTCTCAGGCGAAAGCTCCAACTTCCCCTCCAGGCCCCGAGCCTTAAGTTCCTTGTTGACGGCGGCGATAAAGCTCGGCCCAAGGCGCTCTTTATCATGGGGCGCCACTACCACCTGTTCGGTTCCGGTTTCCACCGCGTCAATCATAATCGGCCCAAGGAGCTGCTGGTACTCGTCTGCTGGAAGCTCACGGAGCTGCTGCAGCGCCAAAGAAAAAGCGTTATTTATAATTTCTTCCTTGGTTCTTAGTTCCTGGCGCCGGGCCTCCATGGCGGCCATGGCCAGAATTCGCCTTTTTCTTTCGCCGGCATCTTGTTCGGCTTGAGCCAAAATAGCCTCCCGTTCCCGATCGGCTTTAGCCTTGGCCTGGGCCACAATCTCGTCGGCTTGCTTTTCGGCTTCGGCTGTTAGAGCCTTAGCTTCGTCTTCGGCCCGCTGGCGGATGCGCTCTTTCAGTGCTTCCACACCGGCCATTAGATCGCCACCCCTCTAACCAGAAGGAGTGTGGCCAGCAAGGCTAGTACAGCGTAGGTTTCCACCATGGCCGCATAGGTAACTGCCTGACCCAGGGCCTCTTGCCGCTTCGCAACCAGGCTGACGCCGGCGGCAGCGGTTTTCCCCTGGGCAATAGCGGACAGGAAACCCACAATAGCTATGGGCAACGCCGCCATGAATAATTGCAGACCTTGGGACACGGTAACAGCGACCATTTGCCCGCCAAAAACATTGAGCCTGATCATAATTAGGAACCCCGACAGCAAACCGTAAATGCCCTGGGTACCGGGAATAGCTTGGAGAAGTAGGGTCTGACCGAACCGCTCCGGCTGTTCCGTCACCAATCCGGTCGAGGCTTCACCAACTAAACCGACACCGATCGCAGAACCCACACCTGGGAGCGCCACTGCCAGAGCCGCCCCTAACAGAGCTAAGACAATACCTTCCATTTACCTTTAAGCCTCCCTTTCTTCCAGTTCAAGATCAATATACTTGGTAGTGATTCTAAAGGGCGTGAACATTCTGCCGCCGCTGTCATAAAACTTGGTGAAAAACTCCACGTACTGCAGACGGCTAGCGTGAACGTAAGCGCCCAAAACGTTGATAATCAGATTAAAGCCATGCCCGGCGACAAAAATCAACGCCGCCAGCGCAATGCCAACAATCCCACTTTGAGCCGACATAACCACCATGTTATTTATCACCAGACCAATAACAGTCGTACCCAGGCCCAGAGCCAGCAGACGTGAATACGAGAGCACGTCGGACAAGTAGCCGCTCACGTCGTACAAGCTAAGTATCCCGGACAACAGTCGTTTGATGATGTTCTTATTGGCCCGCCCTTGGGTCAGGATCAGACCGACAGCACCTGCTATCGATAGGATCTTGGCCGCTTGTCCCAGGGCCGGCAGTTGGGTTCCCACCAGCAGCAGGACCAGTCCGCTGATAAATACCAGCCATAAACCTTGATCCAGCAGCCCGTCCAGAACATGTCCACTCTTGATCTGGTCTACCATATTAATAATCATGCCGGTATAAATGTGCACTAGGCCGACAGCCATGGACACCACCAGCATTTTGAGTGGGTCGTCTAAGGGGCTGAACCAAATAGGCGGAATGGGCAGACTGCCGAAGTAGCTGCCGGTAATAATGCCAAACAAAACAGCTGAAAACCCGCATAAGGTGAGCAGGGTAAACAGCTTCTTGGCCATTCCCGCCATCCGAATCTTTTTCATGATATAACAACAAAGGCCTGCCAAGATAAGACCATAGGCTGCATCGCCGTACATCATGCCGAAGAAAAGGAAATAAAACGGTGCGAGGTACGGAGTCGGATCGATGCCACCTGGCTTTGGCAAGCCAAACAGTTCCGTGATAACCTCGAACGGCCACACGGTACGGGTATTCTCAAGTACCACCGGCGGATTGTCTTCTTGATCGGGATCCTGAACAGCAAGATAAGCGCTGGGACTGGCTTTACCCACGGCTTTCTCCAACCGGGGCAGTTCTTTGGCCGGTATCCAGCCAGTTAAGGCAAAAGTCTCATCGGTACGACCAAAGCGAAGCGCCAGCTCCAGTTGAGAGCGCTGCAGGGCCAACTCATCGTAAGCTGTCTTGAGCAGCAAGCGGTTATCAACATATTTCCCCGCCTCAGCCAACACTTCGTCTTGACGCGTGGCCAGAATATTCAGCTCTTGTTCTGTCTGGGCTTTTACTTCAGCCGGAGTCCCCTCTAGAGAGGGAAGAGTTGCTCGGCTAAATGAATGCTGTCTTAATATGTCCTGTACTTGTTCTCGGTCCATCTGGGCATAAAGGATAAACACATAGGCTTCTTCCCGCCCGCGCCCCAGCTCTTTGAGGTACAGGCCGGGGGACGCTTCTTTTAATTCCGCTCCCAGAGCGTCTAAACTCCCCAACGGGAGAACCCCCACCTCGATAGCCACATCGGAGCCGTCGGCCAGCTCCTCCAGCGGTACATCTAAGGTCAAGTACGGTTCTAAAGCTGCCAAGAGGTTATTCTTGGCCGTTTCTTGGTTTCGAATCCGGTTCAGCTCTTCATCGGCAGCCCGCAGGGCCTGCTCAGTTAAGGCTACTTCTGCTTTGTTTTGTAAATAATGATTAAATTCCTGTTCCTTTAAGAACACTTTGGTACCGGCAAACTGTTGAATAAACGTGGTCTTTTCCGGAGCGATCCGCTGAATAAAATCAAGGCTAAATCGTAGTTCTGCCAACTGGGCGTCAATCTCACCGGCTTTGGCCCCTGGTTCGTCGCGCTCGACCAAGCCGGCCTCCTCAACCTCTGTTAAGCTGAGGATGTCTTCCACCTGCAGTACGCCCAGCCGCTGCAAGACCTCTGTAACCGCATCCCGTTCATCGCGATGAGCCACCAGAAAGACCTTCTTCATACTAGCTACGGCCATTGGCTTTCACAATCCTCTCCACTATGAGCGCTACTGCTTCCGGTAGTCGCTGCTTAGCCTCCTCCCCTATACGGGCACTGACTGCTTCCGCCTCCTGGTGGATAGGTTTGGCTTCCTCAGCAGCTTCCGCCTCCGCCCGTGCCAGCAATTCCGCGGCCTCCCGGCGGGCTTCTGCTACCGCTTTGGCCACAATAGCTTCGCCCTCGGCTTCGGCCCGCTCTCTTATTTTACGGGCTTCAGCCCGAGTGCTGCGCCTCAGCTCCACGGCGCTGACCTCGGTCTCCCGCACGGCGCGCAGGGCTTCAATTGCCAAAAACATCACCACCTCTTCCGTATGTTGATTTCCTGAGCAACAAGGTAAATGAACCCGGTTAACATTATAACATAAAGGAAACAAGGCAATCAAACAATTATCTTTATCTCTGTAAACAAGATAACCTTCCGAATAGGTTTTAACTCTATCAGGCCGGTTTTCCGTAAGTTACCGGCTAATATGACGGTGAATTAGGTCGTATTTTATCGCCAAAGCTAGAAATATAGAACCGCTTAGAATAATTATGCTGCTAATCTAGCACCCGGTGCAACTCCGATACAATTCTAACTTCCCCGATAAGCGGCCTTCGCCCACATTCTTTGCCATTTAGTTAACGATTTCGCTCTTTGACTACAACTTACAAAGCCTCCAGCTCGCCGGTAAAAGCGTTGATATAAAAGTAAGTATCACCTCCGGTCCAGATGCGCCACACCGGAGCCGCTTCCCATTCGTCGGCATTGTAAATCTTGTTATAGTAGCCCAACGTTATCTCCTTCACGGTCAGCGGAGTGGCCTGGGGTCGGGAACGCTCCAGGGCCAAGGCCAGCAAAGCCGCCTCAGCCGGGATCACGCTGCGTCTGATGCCGCTTTCGCCGAAGACCGTTAGATAGCGGCGCCAGCAGTTTTCCACCCCGGCTGGAGTAACCACCAACACCGCTCCGCTGGCCCCCACCAGCGGGCGTCCCTGCCAACTCTGGGTAAACTCCACCAAAAAAGTTCCCTGGCGCCGGTAAGGCACGGACCGCAGCAGCTGCAGTTCGTCGAGCCCACCGTGTTTAGCCAGAAACTCACGGGCCCGCTGTTCGGCTTCGGCCTTGCTTTGGCTGCTGCCGGCCGGGTCGGCCGGACCTGGGCAGGTATAAACCGTAACGCCGCTGCTGTAAAACAACAGTTCTTCCCTGCCGCGGCTAAAGGCAGCCATAAGCAGCGGATCGTCCAAGCGAACCATTTTTACCTCCTCCAGGGAACCGAAAAAGGTCAAGGCCAACGGATACGGATTCTGCCGCTTAAGGCCCACTTTGAGTACAGCCAGCTCTGGAGTGCCCCGGGGCAGTTCAGTGGATAGGGTGATGTTGTTGTCGGCCAGTTGCGCCAGAATCTCCGGCTCTACTCCGACCCCGGCTGCATGGCCCCTGGTTTCGGCTCTCAGCCCTACATACAGCCAGGCGAGCATCAAATCCAGCAGCAGAAAAGAAATCAAGAGTAGATTCTTGGCTCGCCGCCAGTTCACTTGCCCTCACCTCCAGGGGACAGGTCCAACACTTGTACCGGCTCATCCGGCCTCTCCAGCAGCCAAACCGGACGCAGCCGTCGGGACACATCCCGGTCTTGTTCCAGCACATAGCCCGGATACACGTCTGTTACCGGTTGGTTCTCCGCCGCCAAGGACTCCAGGCGGCCCTTTAACTCGGCGGCGGACAGACGGATCAAACTGCCATGACGCACAGGTACTGCTATCTCTCGTCGGTAAGCTGCCACCCCGCGACCGCTCAGGTCCAGTTCCACCTGAAAACCGGAAACAGGCAAACCATATTCATACCGGCGGAACGCTAAGCGGTAAAAGACCCCGGCGCTACCCAGAGCCGCTTCCTCTAATCGAGCCAGCCGCATATTATCGGACCAGCCCCCATGCTGGGTCACAAACCGGACGGCCCGGCTTAGGGTTTGATCCTGGGGCAGCAGTACCCCCGGTAACAGTTCCGGTGCATTGTATTCCACCCGGCCGGCCGGCCACACCCTGAGGCCCCGGCGGCCGTCAGTGTAGATGGTAGCCCCGTCTCGTTCGTTGATGCAGCGGGTAAGGGAAAGATCGGCAAAAAAGCTGCCGGCCACCACTGACGGCTCCATTCGTTCCCCTTCCACTCGCAGTACCGGATAAGAAAGGTCCTGCACGGGCAGATAGAGCCCAAACGGGGCTTCGGCCCCGGTAAGCTGTTCATACTCAGGAAGATCATCTGCCGCCAGCCGCTCCCACAGCGCCGGCCAGCGTTCGCTGTCGCTGTTGAGCGCAAGACGCATAACAGTGTCGCCTGTGGCGGAGGCCAGCAACAGGGCCGGTTCCGGCTGTAGCTGCAGCAGCATTCTCTTAATCGGTCGGTTAAAAGTGAGCGCCTGACTATAGCCCAAAAGCTGGCTCCACAACTCTCCGTCAGCGGGCCAATCGAAGATGAGTTCGAGACTGGGTTCTGCTTGCGCCTGCCGCCACTTTAGCAGGTCTGCCGGCTCCAGTTGGAATTCGCCGCTGCGGCCACCTAGCTCCTGCAATACATCCAGCACCGGTTGCCAAGTGCGCTGGAACAGGGCTCCATCGGGATACAAGACAAAATGTTGATCTTGATCCCGATGGACGATAATGCGTACCGGCATTATCAAGTCTAGCGGATCGGCACTGGGTCCCCAGAAAGTCCCCCCCGGCGGCGGGCTGACGGTGGGCGTTGTGGGCGGCAGCAACCCTTCCCAAATAAGCAGACTCAGAAGAATACTGACCGCTACCAGGATTATCAGCAGTATTGTTTTGAGCCGCTCAAGCACCATCTTGATCCCTGCTTTCGGCTCCCTTCCCACCCACAGGGTGGGAAGCAGCTGGTAAAATGAAACTGACTGTGGTTCCCTCACCCACCACGCTGGCCAACTGGATCCGGCCGCCGTGGGCCTCGATAATCTGCTGAGCGATGGATAAACCTAAGCCCGTCCCGCCTAAGGAGCGCGAACGCGCTTTGTCCACCCGGTAGAAACGCTCGAAGATGCGCGGCTGATCTTCAGCCGGAATACCGGTGCCGCTATCACAAATAGTGGTCTTAACCATAGCGTCAGCCGCGGCTGTCACCGATACTTGGATCCGGCCTCCGGGTGGGGTAAACTTGACGGCGTTGCTGATTAGATTAGCCAAGACTTGATCTAAGCGGTCCCGATCGGCAGACACCGGCGGCACTGCCTGGGCAGCATGAAACTCAATGGCTATCTGGCTGCGCTGGGTCTGAACCCGAAAGCGATCCATCACTTTCTGGGCCAGGTCGGGTAAATAGACTATTTGTCTGTTGATCTGGGCTTGTCCAGCGTCCAGCTGCGCCAGCTGCAACAGGTCGCGCACCAGCCGGGTCATGCGATCCACTTCCTCGTTGACCACGGTGAGAAAACGACGTCTGAGTTTTGGCTCCAGGGTTTCTTCCTCGTCTAACACCGTCTCCACATAGCTTTTTACCGTGGTTAACGGCGTTCGCAGCTCATGGGACACATTGGCGACAAAATCGCGCCGCATAGACTCCAGCCGCTGCTCGTCGGTGATGTCCTGCAGAGTGATGATCAGACCGGGCTCTACTATATCAGTGCTAAACGGAGCCACATGAACCCGCAGGATGCGCTCACGCTTGTACTCGTCTTCCAACTGGATAATGGTGTTTTTTGCGGCGGCTTGCTCCAGGCCCGGTTTAAAGTCTAGCTCGGAAAAAGCTTCAGTCCAGGGCCGGCCCACCATCTGGTCGGCCTGTTGCGTGGACTGGAGCAGGCGCAGGGCAGCCGGGTTGATAAGGGCGATCTTACCGGCTGGATCAAGAGCCACCACTCCGTCGCTGAGGTTAGCCAGTACCGCTTCCACTTTTTCTTTCTCCTGGGACAGAGCGCTCAAGTTCTCCTGCAGGCGCTCACGCAGATAGTTGAACATTGCTGCCAGTTGACCGACTTCATCCTGGGAATATACTGTCACCGGCTCGCCAAAATCACCGCCGGCAATGGCCTCAGCTTGGTTGGTAACTTCTTGGATCGGCCTGGTAATGGTACGGGCTAAAGCAAAACCCAAGGCCGCCGTGGCTGCCAAAGCCGTGGCCGTGGCCTTGAGAAAAATCCCTTTAATCTCGCTTAAGGTGCGATCCACTTCATCCAGGGAAGAACTGAGCCCTACGGCTCCCACTACTTCACTTCCCCGCTTGACCGGAACGGCCAAATACAAAGTCCGAGCCCGTTGTTCGGTTTCCCGCCGCACCTCGGCTGTGGGAACACCGCTTAAAGCTCGGATAATATGCGGCTCAAGCAGACGCTTTCCCAGTTGTTCGCGCTGGCTGCCGCTGGCCGCCAGCAGCATGCCGCCGGCGTCCACCACTGTGATCTGGGCTCCGGTTTGCAGGCGAAAGTCGTCCACTAAATCGCCTAAATAGGCTTCGCTCTGCTCACCGGCAAAATAGCGAGCGGCAAAGCCAGCCAACAGGTTGGCCTGGGTCTCCAAGGTGGTGCGGAAGTTTTGGTCATAGTAATTCTGCAGCCGCTGCACTAGCTGGACACCGATAATCTCCATGGCCACCAAAACCAGGAGAATATACAAAATAACCATTTTCCCCTGGATGCTTCTCAACCTATTGCCCCCTAAACAAGTAGCCGACACCCCGTCTGGTCAGTACCAAGGTGGGGTTGCCGGGGTCGTCCTCAATCTTTTCCCGCAATCGCCGAACGGTAACATCCACGGTTCGAATATCGCCGTAGAAATCGTATCCCCATACTCTCTCCAGCAAGGTCTCCCGGGAAAACACCCGTCCCGGGGACAGGGCCAGAAATTTGAGCAGCTCAAATTCTCGTACTGTCAGCTCAATTACTTGCCCCCGCTTGGTTACCTGGTAGCTCACTAGATCCATCACCAGATCGCCGAAGGTGATTTGCTCCGCCTGTTCTTCTAAATCCCGGTAAGACTGAACCCGCCGGAGCAAAGCCCGAACTCGAGCCAGCAGTTCACGCGGACTGAAAGGTTTGGTTACATAGTCGTCGGCGCCCAGTTCCAGACCCAGTACTTTGTCGGTTTCTTCGTCTTTGGCTGTAAGCATAATAATAGGCACCGTGGACTCTTGCCGCAAACGCTGGCACACCTGCCAGCCGTCCAGTTTGGGCAGCATAATGTCTAAAATAACCAAGTCCGGCTGAAAGCTGTGGGCTTTGGCCAACGCTTGCTCACCGTCGAAGGCCACTTCAACTTGGTAACCGTCTTTGTTCAGGTTAAACTCCAGGATATCAGCGATGGGCTCTTCATCATCAACCACCAGTATTTTTTCGGCCATAAAGTTCACCTCGATATTGTTAACCTTCTGCTTTCAGGGGTTAAATTCCTGCCGGCTACTTTATCCAATCTAGCCACCCTTCTTCCAAGGCGGTAAGGGAGGG
>DURJ01000202.1 GCA_012837285.1 Bacillota bacterium | reverse complement strand
GGCCTGTACGCCCCCTGTCAACGCTTCGCCGCCCCCTCGCGGGTGGCCGACGCATGACTCGGGGCCACGGTTGATCGCTACTCTTTACCATGTGGTGGACCTGCACCACCTACCTACTGCCGGCTTTGACCGGCGCTTTCGAACCGTCCCCATGACAGGCTGCGTTTTCCTTCAGATTCCACCTCGCAATAGACACCCTTGCCTTCGGTAATGGTGCCTACTGCCAAGCCCATAGTGGACTTTCACCACCAAGCTATCGCCCATGCAAGGCGCACTGAAAAAAGCACCCTTTTAATCAGGTGCCTTGGCTAGGTGTCTTTACGTAGAATGTTTAAATACTCTTCGTAGGCAAAGACCCGGTTTCTTTGAACATTTTCCGTTTGCCTTAAAATACCCAGCTGGATAAGTTTATTTACAGCATTGGATGTTGCGTTAAAGGATATCCTTAATTCTTCACTGGTTTTCTTGATGTCAATGATGGGGCTGCCCTCTAGGTAATTAAACACCTTCATGATGGTTTTGGCAGCTTTCCCCGTGTGTTTTACGATTTCAGTATTCTTACTGAAGCTCTCCAGTCAAGTTGGTTCGATATTCACCTGCTCTGTTTTTCATTGGCTACACCACCTGAAATGAAATAACAAGCTTAAAAAGTCTTTGCTTATTTCATTCTACCACGCATGGTGCAATAGGGGGAGTGTATTTTGTATTGTTATTTCATTTTACCCAGATTTACCAAATAATATACCTTTTCCTTTTGTCATATTTCAAAATGCATTGGGTTGTTTTAACGCCCGCACACAAGCATAGACCGCCGAGGTGGCCACTACATGAGCGATGGTACCTTTATTCCAACCCATCGTGGCCACCGCTCTTCTAATTACCAGGTTGGTGTATGTGTTTGGCGGGACAAAAGGTCGCTATAAAGAGCTGCAATTATTTTCCGTGGCTAATAATATAATCATCCATATACTTGATAAATCTATTTGTCGCCCCTCTACCGGCACCGGAACCATCAATGTTAATTTCACAGGGTAATGTTTCCTTTATGATTGGATGATCAGCTTCTAGAGCCGTTATCGAAGGCTCGTCCTCTTTAATGCTAAGTACATAAAATTCGTCATCGGACATATCACCCAATATTAGCTCCGGTACCCCGTCTGCATCGACATCATATAGTCTGGCGCTCCCCACTCCATTAAGTCTGCTGAGTATTTCTAGTACATCTTCGCTGCATAATTTCTGACCCCTAGTTGATTCAATCACATCCGCATATAATCTGGCCCAGTAGTTGGGATAATCCCTTATGTGCATCTTGGATATATCGTCTAAATCCATGCCCACATTTAAAAATATATCACCATATGAAGAAGTGCTTAGGGCCCTAAATCTAGAATCCTCTAGTATATATGTTCCCCGTAATGCTATTGCTCCATCGAAAAGTCTTTCCAGTATAATTTCATCATTTATCACCTCTGTCTTGGACAAATAGGCAATGTTCTTATTATGCTCATCTATTTCCCAGGTGCCAGAAACGGGTTTCATCTCCGTAAACCAGTTGAGATTAAAATGGTACTCCCCGTTTTCGAGCAGCTCTACATATGGAATGTATTCCTCCTGGGCATATGTTTCTTCTGATAGCTTTTTACTCTTGTGATCATAGACGCATATGTATTCCCTATATTTGCCAATCCAACTTTCCCTATCGCCGGTATCAGATGCCACAGCCGTATCTTCTACCTCATCCATTGGGTCTTGTCGCACATTTTCATTTTCTTCTGTATGGTCATGGATACTGTCAATAGCGGTGTGCGCGTTGTTGTTTGTACAGGATGCAACAAAAACTACTACGAGACCCATCAATACTAATATAATTACTCGACTTAGGTTTCTGCTTGTCCTTTGCATAAGTCTCCTCCTTTGTCTGCCACATGGATTAGTGCAGCCGCTGCCGCGGGGGGCCTATGGTACTCTCTTCGAGCCTAGTACACGAGCAACTACCTATCGTTTAGTTCGCCGCGTGTCTTATTTATCCCTGCCTGGGCAATGGTGCCAACAAACATGGAAAGGGAGCTCAAGACAAGCTCCCAATAGTCATAATCATAATTTCTTCCACTTTTCCCCAGGTATCTGTCACCGACCTGCCCTATCTTAATTCGCTTCTTCCTTTTGGTCGGTGGGGTAATTTGAATGCTGGGAATGGTAATGGCTTACATCCTGATACATATTCAGCATGTTTTTATCCCCAGAAAGGTTGGCCACCTGATCACGGATAACAGCAATGTGCTTTTCCTCAGCCTTCGCCAGATCAGAAAAAACGGCGGCTATTTTAGATTGTTGGCTGTCTTGAGCCTCCCGCATATATCTAACGTATTGAATTAACGCTTGTTCTTTTTGCTGTAATGCGTTGTGCAGGTGGCTTAAGGTATGCATACTTAACCCTCCCGGTTTCAAATTTCACCTGTTATTTATATCCCCCCTAACCATTCATTTAATACATTGGAGGGTTTTCATCCCATCAATCTTCTAGGATCATATCGGCCGCCATTCTAGCGCCGACCGTTTTTTTCAGGTGCCCGGCATGGTCTTCTAGACAAAGTACAGTATCTTAGCCTTGGGCATTAGCGTTGATATCCTGCCACGAAAGAACGACTCTAATTCTTCCATTTGGTGTCGCGGGTAAACAAACTTGGTGTAGCCGAACTGACCATACTTTAGCTGACGTTCTTCTTCCACCATAGGCAACTCAGACTCAGGAAATACCTCCCTGATGGCGGATTTAGCCCGTGCTGTAAAGCGGTGCGTAATAAGCTCAAATGTGACCGGTGCATCAGGCATAAGCTCGGCAACGTCTTTTATCAAGAGATCGTATTGTTTCTGCCAATCAGGAAATATAAAGATAGGGGCAATAAGGATACCTACGGGATATCCTTCTTTCTGTATCAGGGCCGCAGCCTCCAGTCGCTTTCTTACCACAGGCACCCCCTGTTCAAAACGCCCCACAGCCCAGGGCGCATTGATACTAAAGCGCACCTCAGTTTTCTCCCGGTGATCCAGCCCTAGAAGGGTTTCTATGTCGGCAAACTTGGTCACAAAGCGCAAACGAGCAAGGGAACTTTGAGCGGTAAACTCAATGGCCGTTTTCAAACTTCCAGTCCACTTCTCTACTGCTAACGGATCGGAAGTCGCAGAAGCTTCAAATATCGTTTCTTCTGGATTCCGCATCTTAATATACTCTCGGGCCCGGGCAAGAATATCTTCTATGTTAACATATACCTTTATATATGGCCGCTTAGACAAATTAGTGGCCAAGTAGCAATACTGACATAAGCCTGGGCAACCAGAAACCAACGGCAACTGATAATGCGCCGAAGGCTTACAAGTTTGAAATTCTTTCTGCCTCCATATTCCTACTACCAAAGTTCTCTTAAAGCGCATGAATCGTTCCCTGGCAGTCAAATTAGGATCAGCCGAGGGAAAACGCCGATCATAGATTATAGTCTCGATATTGTTCTGGCGAAATGTGCTTAACAGACTCCGCCCAAGCTCGTATTCCAAAGCTTTTTTCTCTATAAAAACCTGCTGAGGGGCAAACGTCATTTCTTTACCTCCAAACAAAAACAGCCCCCAACCCACCGCTCTCCTCCACTTGCGGCATCCGGTTAGCTCCCACCTCTTACACTGTCAGTTGTTCCCCGTAAGCTAGAAAACATGCAAGCCCATCGTATCAATCTAGTGGCAGCGGTAGCCCTGCCACAACGCTTACCTCGGCGCAGGCCTTGCGGTCCAGAATATTCTAACCCACTTAGCCATCTCAAGTAGGAACAGAGCCCTCCTAAACAGAAACTAAGCAGTCCTGTCCATGTAATCATAGGCATCACCTTCCCTCCGGGAAAGTGACTAACCGCCAAGCGACAACTCCTCGATTATCGCATCATATTTCCTCCATTTCTGTACAAGATTTACCACCGATGATGCTCATTATGTAGAAACAGGCCGGGTGATCCGCATTGGACCACCCCGCCCTGTTTCGTTGGGTTACTTGGTTATCAAGAACACAAAAGAACCGTCCCTCAGTGCCCTGCCATCTTCCAATTACCAGTCTTTTACAGGTGCCTGTCACCGTCTATACTCTACTTCAAGAAGGGATTTACCGCTAGCGCACCGAACCCTTGAACAATCAAAAAAATGCCCTGTAATATCGCTACAATATTACGGCTGGGAATAGGCCCAGGGAAGGGGCAATAAGCAATAATAGGGTGGTGCGTTGGCAATGTTGGTAAAAGAACTTAGGGAATTGCTTAAGAAATACAAGGAAGAGGATTTGAGATTAATAATATCAGAAATGTATAAGGCTATGCCGAAAAAGCTACGGGAAGAGAAGGATATTGATGCCCTGTTGAAAGATATTAATGCCTATTTGGGCATTAGAAAGATTAAGAGACAACGGACTAAAAACATCCCAGCAAGCGATTTAAAACCGGAGATTGACCTGTTTATCGATTATGCATATAAACAATACTACTTTGCCCCAAATAGTTTTGTTCACAAAAGGGAAAGGCCCAAGTGGAGATTTAAAGTAAAAGCTTTTATCAAAAGCTTACAAGCCGTCCCAGTAGAAGGTGAAGAGGGGAGAACCGCAACTGACTTGCTAGCAAAACTATATGAGATGTTGTGCTATGCGAGCGGATATTATATTTTTAATACAGAAGACCCTTTTAGATCGGTCGGTATAGAGCAGATGGATTTGCTTAACATCGTTATCTCAAGGATCCTTACCAGTGCCATAACCAAGGAATCGGTAAAAACCGCCATCGCACTCGTTATAAACAGCACAGCCAGCAGAGAAACATTGCACTCATGGTTGATAGATATATTAATTGAGAATCTTAAATCCCCCGATTCCAAGGAAATTGCCATTGAGCAGTGCATGGTCTTAAAAACCGAATTAGATAGATCTAAGCAAAGTACGTCAAGGAAAAAATCGTGGCAGATCTCAGTCTTTGAACATGAGGAAAGGATTAATAATTTGGTAGAGACAGTTCTTAAGTTGAATATCGCACTGTGCGAATATGAACGGGCAATTGAATATTATCACGGGAACTACGTGGCGCATAATAACGAAGTCTCTCTATATATACTGTTAGGACTCTTGTTTGACTATGAATTGAAAGAATATTGGTTGAGGGAATACGAAAAAGCCCTGAAAAGAGGGGTAAAACCAAGAGAAGCATTGCGGCAGATGTATAAGTATATACGAGCAAATGATAAGTTGCCTGACAGGGTCCCGTGATCCGCAATCCCTGCCAACTGCCAGTTTTTCCTAGGTGCCTGTCACCGTCTCTATTTGTAGTCGTTTTTGGATGCCTTTGCCGTATTGTTCCCATGTGACTGCGTCAACTCCGGCTGCCGCTTTGGGATTTAGTTGTAAATAGGCCTTGTGGAGTTGGTCGGTGGTGATATGATGCATCAGGTTGTTGAATTTGAGTGCTGGGTCCCGTTTCGCTGCTTCTCGTACTCTG
>DURJ01000201.1 GCA_012837285.1 Bacillota bacterium | reverse complement strand
GTTAATACGTGGACGCATTTCTTGACCTTTATTGCTGGTATTGCAGGCTTGATAGCTTTGGTTGTCTTGAGTAAGGGCGACCGAGCGAAAGTTATTACTATGTCTATCTACGGGGTCAGCTTGATCGCGCTTTATGGGGCCAGTTCGTTGTATCATTGGATTAAAACCACGCCTGGGAAAGAAAAGTGGCTGAGGAAATTGGACCATGCAGCCATTTACTTTTTGATTGCCGGGTCATATACACCCGTACTTTATTATGGTTTACCCCGCACCTGGAGATGGACTATGCTAACTGTAATCTGGGTCCTGGCTATTTTAGGTATCGGCTTCACCTTTTGGCGCGTTTTTAAGTCCCGCCGGCTGTCAGCTATATTCTATTTGCTCTTGGGTTGGATAGCGGTGATACCGTTCCCGCAACTGATAAGGCATCTACCCACAGCAGCCATTATATTGATGGTAGCCGGGGGAATTGCCTATTCGGTAGGGGCGATTATTTATGCCACTAAGTGTCTCAACTTTTTCCCGGGGCGCTTTGGTTTTCACGAGATTTTCCATCTGTTTATATCCGCTGGCAGTGTTCTTCATTTTATTATGATCCGATGGTACATTGTACCGCTATAGGATAGTGCAAAGAAGGGTTTTAACAGCTAGGACTAGAATAGCAGATATTGCGCGATATATTACCAGGAGGTGCTTAGGCTGAATATTGAGTTTTTAGGCCATGCTTGCTTTCTTATTGAAGCAGGCCCACATACTGTGCTCACCGATCCTTTCTTAACCGGTAACCCTAAAGCAGCCAAAAAGGCGAAGGATGTGCGTCCGACCCATATTTTGGTATCCCATGCTCACGGCGACCATCTGGGCGATGCCAAAGCTATAGCTAAGGCCAGTGGGGCCACGGTGTATTCCACCTTTGACCTGTGCCAGTCGTTGGAAAAACAAGGGATTGCTACTGTTGGCGGTAACATTGGCGGAAAACTGCCAGCCGATTTTGGCAGTGTGAAACTGGTCCCGGCTATCCACAGTAGCGGTTTGCCTGGCGGCATTGCCTGCGGCTTTGTGGTGGAAATTGCCGGCAAGAAGATCTACTTTGCCGGTGACACAGCTCTGTTCGGCGATATGGCTTTCTTAGCTAAGGAAAACATTGATGTGGCCTTGCTCCCCATCGGCGATTATTTCACTATGGGCCCGGAAGATTCGGTTCACGCCGTGGGGCTAATTAAACCCAAACACGTCATCCCCATGCACTACAACACTTTCCCCCCTATAGCCCAAGATCCAAATGAGTTTAAGAAGCTGGTGGAAAGCGCAACCGATGCCAAGGTGACTGTGCTGGAGCCAGGGAATCGGGCCAGTTTCTAAGTCTTAAAATCAAAGGCGCCTGCTACTGCTGGTTCACCAGCGGGCAGGCGCTGTCTCAATTATGCACCGAGCAGACGCAGGTAGTCTTTTTGGGTTTCTTCTACCCGTTCAGCGATGAATCGGACAAAATCGCTGTCGTTCTCGTGGGCCTTCTCCAGCCGTGAGATGTATTCTCCCCGCAGAATCGGCGGGATAATGGCGATGGTGTAGCCCGCTCTAAGTAAACATAAATTCATGATCAGCCGTGCCACTCGCCCATTACCGTCCACAAAAGGATGGATAAACACGAACTCTTTATGGGCTAAGGCAGCATATTTCACTGGATGATACTTTTGTTCGCCCTCTTTGAGCCGATGGACAAACTCAGCCATGAGCCCCGGCACCACCTGTGGCTCCGGCGGGACATAGTTAGAACCGGAAATGAACACCCGCTCCTCACGATACTTCCCAGCCTGGCCGTCGTTGATCAAACTGTAAAACAGGCGGTGGATGGTTTTGATCTCCTCTTCGCTAATCTCTTTCCCGGCTGCAAGGGAATATATGTAGTCGTAGGCGCGTCCGTGGCCGGTGGCCTCGTAGTAGTCGCGAATAGGTTTGCCGCCCACAGTTAAGCCGTCTTCCAGTACAATTTTGGTCTCGGTCTCGGTGAGGGAGTTACCTTCTAGAGCGTTGCTGGTATACGTTAGCCCAATTTTGTAGTAGCTGCGGAGTTGCTTAAGGAGTTCCCCTTCAAAGGGACGATAACTATTTATCTTGTCCTTTAGTCGATCAATTTCTTGAAAAAGCTCCTTCAAGGAAGTCCTCTCCCTTTTGTTCCTTATCCTAATTTTACCATACGGCCTAACGGAGAGTTGCTAGCATGGGCTTCCTTTTTGCGTCTCTCGGTACGAAGCCGCCAAAGATCGAGCAAAAATATGTTGAAGTCCTCTGCCTCGCGGGATACATTAAGCATGTATTCCAGATAGAACTCCTGATTCTT
>DURJ01000200.1 GCA_012837285.1 Bacillota bacterium | reverse complement strand
TGCTGTTGACGGCACAGATCTTCTGCCTCTAGGCTAAAGGGGTGATAAGGTGCAGCCGGAGTATGACGTAATCATAGTGGGAGCAGGGCCGGCGGGCATTTTTTCCGCCTTGGAACTGAGTTCAAAGACCGCTTTCAAGGTCCTCCTGCTGGAGAAAGGTCCGGATATTTCGGCCCGGAACTGTCCGATGAAAAGACGCGGTATCTGTGCCCGCTGTAACCCGTGTTCCATTGTTTCCGGTTGGGGTGGAGCCGGGGCCTTTAGCGACGGCAAGCTGACTCTTACCACTGAGTTCGGCGGCTGGTTGGACGAATTCATGGAGCGGAGCCGAGTGGCCGAATTGATCAAAAGCGTAGACAACGTCTACCTTCGCTTCGGAGCGCCGGAGCATGTCTTTGGCACCGATCAAGATCAAATCAAAGAAATCCAGCGCCAAGCAGCCAGGGCCGATCTTAACCTGGTACCGGCCCGGATCCGCCATTTAGGCACCGAACAATGCTTTGCCATTTTGCGCGATATGCGCCACTATATCGGCGAGCGGGTGGAAATACGGTGCCGAACGCCGGTGCGGACAATTCTAGTGCAGGACGGTCGGGCCGTGGGCGTAGAAACCGAGCAGGGAGAAACCATACGATCCCGGTATGTAATCGTGGCTCCCGGACGCGACGGTTCAGACTGGTTTTCCAAAGAAGCCACGCGCTTAGGGCTCAAAATGGAAGTGAACCCGGTAGACATCGGCGTGCGGGTGGAAGTGCCGGCGGTAGTTATGGAACATCTAACCGACGTGATCTACGAGTCTAAGTTTATCTTTTTCTCCAAAGCGTTCGACGATCGGGTCCGCACTTTTTGTATGAACCCTTTCGGCGAAGTGGTGCTGGAAAACAACAGCGGCCTGCTCACAGTAAACGGCCACTCCTACGCCGAAAAACGTAGCGAGAACACGAATTTTGCCATTTTAGTCAGCAAAACTTTCACCGAACCGTTTCGAGAACCGATTTCCTACGGAAAATATATCGCCAGTCTGGCCAATCTACTGGGCGATGGAGTACTGGTACAGCGACTGGGAGATTTCCTGTCCGGCCGCCGCAGCACCCTGGAGCGTTTGCAGCGGGGCATGGTAGAGCCCACACTGAAAGCAGCCACCCCGGGAGATTTAAGCCTGGTTCTTCCTTACCGCCACATGGTGAGTATCGTCGAGATGCTACAAGCTTTAGATATAGTGGCACCCGGAGTCTACTCGCGCCACACTCTCTTGTACGGTGTCGAAGTCAAGTTTTATTCCTCCCGGCTCGAACTCACATCCGAGCTGGAGACCGGAATCAAAAACCTGTTTGCCGCCGGCGACGGCGCCGGCGTCTCCCGTGGCCTAGTACAAGCCTCCGCCTGCGGCCTAGTCTGCGCCGAAGCCATCATAAGCCGCAACCTGTAGGGATCGGCCTCCGTGCCGACCCGGCCACCACTAATCTTCGGTTGACACGTACCCGGTTTTATTGTACTATATTAGCGTTGAGTGGGCCATTAGCTCAGGTGGCAGAGCACCTGACTTTTAATCAGGGTGTCGGAGGTTCGAGTCCTCCATGGCCCACCACTCATACCTGGAGTTTCGGCGTTGTTATCACTCTTGGAAACATAATCAAAATAGCAGTTTTGCTGCCGCAGTGCTACCATAGGATTAAGACTAGCAGGGATTACCTCCCTGCTAGTTTTTGGCGTAGAGATCTTGCTTTTTGCCCTGCTTTTTAGCAAATTGCTTCTTAATAGTAGAGCGCTTAGGTTGGACGTGTCGCTTCGTCCAATGAAGGGGACCTTATCAAACAGCAGAAAATTCTGTTATACTTATACATAGAAGGGCCAAAAGAACGCGCCGGCACTAGTTCATAGCCTACCTGCAATGGAAACGATCCATAGCTGCGGGGAATCCACGTATCATACTGTTCCTTGCCTACCTATAAGGGATGGAGACTACAAAACATAAGCTCTAGCTGTCTTTGCATTGGCTACAACAAGAGGAGCCATTCACAAAGGCGGCTTTCTGACGTGAAAAAAGAGCCCCTATCGGGCTCTTTCGGCTTCTGATATACCAAGATAGTCTTTCAATGCTTTCTGGAGCGGTGCTGAAAAGTTGACTTTCTGTTCTTCTGCTAGGTCATTAAACCACCTGGGAGGGTAAGCTCCTTCTCGATAACAACCTTGTAGTACTTGAGGGTTCGTGCTGTTATCCTGGAGAAGAAAGGTTTGACTTAGGTAGGAAGTGGTAAGGATACTGTCGAAGTGATTTAAGTGTGATTACAATAGTTTACCCCATGAGACTGGGCGAAGGAATGTGCGGGTTATAATCCCGGGAGACATGATGGGTACAAAGGAGGTCCATCGTGCAAGCAAATTCGAAGAAAGATTTTAGCCTGATCAAAATGTTAATTGTTATTACCATGATTATTATTTTAGCCCTAATTGCAGTATCTACATACCGGGGCCGGACCCAAAAAGCGAAATCCACGTCATTGCAGCACGACGCTAGCCTTATCCAAGGACTTGACAAATCTGAGCCGATCAAAAAACCGGAAGAACGGGAAGAAGGCGAGATCTCTATCTATACCGCCGAGGAGCTAGCCAAGATCGGCCACGACTCGGCCTATCCCCTAAACGGCACTTACTATCTTATGGCTGATCTCGATCTGTCTGGTGTTGGCGGAGAAGAGGGCTGGGTCCCCATCGGTTTCCCGAAGGACCAAAATCACAATGTCATGGATACAAGGCTGTCTTTTGTCGGCACCTTCGACGGCAACGGCTGCGTGATCCGCCATCTCCAAATCAACCGTCCTGAGGCCGATGGCCAGGGTCTATTCAGCAGAATCGGCCCGGGAGCAGAGCTCATCAACATTAAGCTCGAAGACGTTAATATCACTGGCAAAGATTGCACTGCCGGCCTAGCGGGGCAAAACTATGAGGGCACCATCTCAGACTGCTATTCCACCGGCACTGTTACCGGCGCAATAAGAACCGGCGGCCTCGTGGGCCGGAATTGGGGCACCATCACCAATAGTCTCTTCACTGGCGACGTTAACGGCAAACT
>DURJ01000199.1 GCA_012837285.1 Bacillota bacterium | reverse complement strand
GCCCACCGCCGCCTGAACCAGCGGAGCTATTTCTGCTGCTTCGTCCCGATAAGCTTGTCTGATTTGCAATGATATTCCTCCGCATTGTTATAGTAACATCAATTATTATACCATATGTTTGCCACTGTGTTGGTTGGCTCCTGTTTTTAAATAAGGTAACATACCTTCCACTTAAGTTCCCTCAATCGGATCTAGGTAAAATAAAAGAGAGGCTGTAATGAACAACCTCTAAATTGACTACGATTGGTTTCTCCCCGCAGTTCAGCTTGGCCCCAACCAGCTACTCTCCGGCTGGCACAGGCATAATGGTAACAACAGGCACCACCGTCTCTTGTAAGCTCACTCCGCCATGAAGAAATGACGGCGTGGCTCCAGGGAGCCCGAAGACTGACAGGCCCTGGGGAAAAGCAAAGGAAAGGTCGCCCCCAAGGCCAATATCACCCGCGGCCACTTCCCAGCTTTCAGGCAGCTTGGGCAGGGAACCGGCTGCAAAGCGATGCTTAACAACCGTTTGCTCTGTTCTCGCCGGTGCGGTAAACCTGCTGGGACCAGGTGCTCCGGCCGGTAGAAACAAAAAGCCGTGATCGGACGTTATTACAGAACGTCCGCAACCCAATCGGTGGAGATGTTCAACGGTAGATTGTAACTTCTTCACTAAATCTAAAAACCACACCGGTGTAAGTTTGGCTGCATCACCTAAGTAATCGATAGCGTCCCATAATACTACCAGCTGTTCTTTTCCTTCGGGCAGTTTCTCCAACCGGGCTGTTTCTTCTAAATCCAAAACCTGGCCTTGTTCACCCAAAACCCGACTTAAATATTCTCGCCGTGCCTTACGGCCAGTAACATCTTGATACTTTATCCGCACCTTGAGACCGTCTGAAGTCAAGATCGCAGTCGAGCCAGCTTCCGCTTTAGGCAGCAAAGCCGCCATACCTAGATCCGTGTAGCTGGGAATCGTTGCCCAGCGCCAGGTAATGGCGGTATCAAAATAACCGTCGTCGGCCAATAATTGAATTAACCGCTGTGCTAAATCAAAACGTAAAGCATCGATGAGAAAAACTGCGGTAGTACCGGTCGTCGGTGGGATAAAGTCGCGCCAAAAGGAAATTTGGGTTGGTCGCCAACTTTGTTCACCGGCCAGCTGGATAAGCTTCAGAGCACTTTTATGTACATAATCATTGTAAGCACGCACAGCAGGATCAATAAACAGCCGTTGCTCCTCAGGGCCAAGACCATCTCTTAAGGTAGCAATCTGCATGATCCAGTTATCCAGCTGCCACCAGCCATCTGCAGTAGTATAGGCCCCTGCCAGATCGGCTGGATTATCGATGGCATTTAGCCGCTGATGGGCTAGGGCTGTTTCCGAAACAAGCTTTGCCCCTAAATAGATAGCTTCCCACTTCGTAGTCCCGCTCTGCTGGGCCCCGACAAGGTGCCGTCGTTTGTCAGCCATGTTTTCTAAGATGCACCAGTTTCTCTCCCAGTCTGAACCATAAGAACCAGCCAGTTCCTGAGCCTGTTCCAAAAAAAGCCGATCTACAATAGGATAGGTTCCAACTGAAAGCAGTTGCTCGGTAGGTACAAGTACATGTTCCAGGTCCAGTTCTGCCTCCGCCCAAGAAGCCAGCTCTTGGTATGTTTCCGGGGCCCTTTCTCTCCATTTAGGAGTCAGGCGAGATACACTAGGCCAGCGCTCCCTATCGGGCACAAATTGTGCCAACAGCTCCCTACCCTGTCCCGACAATGTAACCAATTCGCCAAGCAGCAGCGCAATAGCCAACCGTTGACGCAAAGACAATCGAGTGGTTATGGTCTTAGCCACACCTACTTGTTGAGCCAGCAGTGTCTCTACCGGCACCAACAAGCCTGCTTGTTCCAAATCTGGCTCCGCCTCCGGATCAGCCAATATGGCCAGCGCCGCCTCATCTGCACCAAAACAGGGTAGCTCTAAAGCCAACGCCACCAAAGCCTCTATTACAGTCTGTTTACTAACAGCTCGCGACCCTAGAAGTGAGGCCCAATTCTCCGTCAAGCGGCGGGTATGAGTGTTGTTGCCCCTTAGCAATTGGCGCAGCTCAGCATCAGGAACCAAACCAGTCTGCCTACAGAGCAAATCAAGAAGGTCCAGCTCCACCTTACAACCCATCAGCTCGAAGTCCCGCAGCCAGCTGGGGGTAGGAACAGCTGCCGGTACATAAATTAGCCATTTCTGCTCAAAGTCCGGATCTTCTTTTTCTAAGCTAAATCGCAAGGCCAAATAGCTCCCGTGGAAAAGAGCCAGCCTTCGCTCCGGCAGTAAATCATCGCTGACAAGGGCTGTCAACGTACCCCCGTTATCGTACCAGACTATTAAGTCCTTATCGGCGCGGCGACCTAGTTCTTTTTGCAGCCATTGCTGCAACATACCATCACCCTCTAACCCTTTCGGCCTCGCGGGCCATAATGCCAACTTGCTTCAAGGGCTCTATATTTACCCGTACGCCGTAATCCAGATTGGGCCGGTAGCCCGAAGCTACTATCTCCGCCACTTTATCCTTGACCCAAGCACTTCGACTGCGGAATTCCGGTGGCTTATGTGGTGCCAATAATTCCTGTGCCGCCTTGGCATAGCCTTCCAGCTCTTCCTGACAGTCTAAAGCCTGCTGGTACTGTTGTTCGCGTTGACGGCGCAACCGAGCCGGTTCAGCAGCAGCAACGCTTAGTTGTTTGGCCAAGTACTCGGCTTCTTGCCGGCTACCAGCCAACAGCGGCCCCACATAAATCTGCTGCACTTTATATAAAGTATCGTTATCGAGCCGCGGGAAGTAGAGAAAACAGTTAAATACACTCTCTCCACGACGCCGCCTGGGAGCGAATCCGTAGCTGGAAAGCTGCCACACGATAGGTCGCAAGGAATATAGCGATAGATGATAAGAAAACAAATCCTGTTTCAGCCAGCCTTCTAAGCTTTGGCCAATAATAGAACGTATCTCTTCTTCCAAGGCCGGACCGTTTTCTTGGCCAAACTCCTCAGCTAACTGAGCCCGAACACCGAAGACCAGACCCCTCTTAAGCTCCCCACCGGGAAGATGCGCATCGTCTAGGGTTACGATCCCGGTGGGATCGGCCGCCAATACCCGGTGAGCCAAGTAGTGAAGGAGACGTTTCACGTGCTCGGCCTTATCTAGAGTGGCCTCAGTCATCGAGTCTGGTTCCGCTTCCTCTACTGTTTCCATTTCTATTTCATCTGATAGTGTATCGTCAAGCTGAGCCAGTTCAGCTGCTATCATTCGCTGATCCTCCGGACTTATACCATAAAGACGATACACTTCTTTATCGATGTCGCACTCGATCTCGGCCAGGCGCTGGCGTATCAGGCCCTCGCGGCGCATGGCTTCTTGGGCTAAAGCCGTCAGACTTATCTGGCCGGACCACGGCCCCGCTCCTTGTCCTCGGAGCTCTTCGGCCACTGGCCAATCGCTCCAGATAAAGTCTTGGGCCAAAGGATGCCCTGTTACCGGACGGCTGGCCAAATCAAAACCGTGCCAAATCTGAACCAGCCAGGGAGCGATAAACTGCGTAGACGTTTCGTTGCCGGTATCCCATTGGCGTAACAAATCAATTGCTTCGTAAGACAACATGCCTAGTCTCTTGCTACGAAGTGCATCATTAATAATCGGTATAGAAGCAATATGTGACGCTTCACCCGCCGGTTCTCCAGATTGCAGTAGCACAAAAGTGTTTTGAAGTCGTGAAAACAAAAGACTCAACAGGGACTCATTGAGGCCTTCGTCTTCTTGTATAATTGCCATTGAACGGTCATTCCATATTACTCCTTTTGGCATATAGGCTATAGCTAGCCTTCCTGATTTGGCAGCTCTTGACCAGGATTGTGCTCGTGTGGTTCGTAGTCCAGAACGAAAATAGAAACCGTCATTTTTTGCCACCCATTCCCACTTACCCTTAAGATAGGAATAGCGGTTAACAATATGCTCCTTTATCTCTTCCCCATCATTTCCCCAATTCACGACCAACGTTACGTCATGGTAGAATGGTTTTCCGCCCTTAGCAAAGGGTACCCATTTTTTCCCTTGGCAGGTTTCTTCCCGGGTAACAGCTATTTCATCTACTGGCACTTCCCACCAGTAGCGGGTAAAGCGCAAATCATCAGCAGTGGCCAGTCCTTGTTTCACATCAGCTATCTTTTCTTCCTTGGGCTGCCGGGCCACGTCTCGATCAAGGGGCGGATATTTGTTAAACAGATCCCGCAACGATTGCGGCACCCAATAGGCATAAGGGCTGCCGGGGATCTCGGCCAGTTCTCCAAGTGTTGCTTTGTAGACCACGTTGCTAGACACTGATCTCACCTCCCGCCTCCGACCACAGCTCAGACAGTGCCTCTTCTAGGGCCAAGCGTTTATCGTCCCACTGCCAAGGTGTCAGCCGGAAAAAGGCTACCGGATGTTCGCGCCAACTTACACTGTCATTGGTCCAGCGTTTTTGCAGGGTGAAAGCTGCCCAGCGGGCAGTGGCACCGTCGAGCACATCAAAGCCCAGGTCTAGTACCAGCTGAGGTAAAGCCTGGTCCCGTAAGATTTCTTCCCGTAGCTTCTCATATGACTTTAGGAACATAAATGTTCGTCCGGTCAGGGCCCCAACATAGCCACCGGGAACCAGTAGATTTACAGCTTGTTCCACAAAAGCAGCGTAGAAATCATTATGGGTCCGCGGATAGTGCTTGCGAGCGTACTTTTTGCATTCCGCCGACATTTGCCCGTACGGTGGATTCATCAGTATAACCTGGTATTCCTGAGTGAGAAGATCGATTAGATGAACCGCCCGCTCACTGTCTAAGCCGAAGAAAAGAGAGCCAATGTCTTTTATATCGGCATTGTATCTAATAAAGTCCTTAATAGCATTCACCATATCTCTCATGGTCTCTTCCCTGGGAACAGGGAGGCCAATGGCTTGTTGCTCTTGCGTAGGGATGGCAAACGGAATAACACTCTGCTTTCTTCCCCCAGCCTTATCGTAGGCAACTTTACGTTCGGCAAATAACTCCTGTAGCGGCTGCTTGATTTGAAGTAGCGAGCCAATACTATAGGCCTGCTCCGAAGCATTTAAGATCTCCAGTACTATCTTTTGCAGAGCTGGATCATGACTAAATCGGTGCATAAACCCTTGCCGCCGCTGTCCGTCTACATAGCGCACGTCGGCACAAGCAATATTAAGACGAGATAGCGAAAAGCGAACGGCTTGTCCCTCCGGTTTATACTGCTCAAACTTTGAACTGGCTTTAAGATACAAGGCCAAAGCAGCTATTTGACAAGCCCTAAGATCCACATCTATGCCATAGAGGTTATGTTCGAGAATTTTCATGGGGATTTCCCACTTGGGAAGCTCTGGATGAGCTTCTTCCCACATAACAAACAGCAAATCAAACGCTTCCAGAAGAAAGTGGCCGCTACCGCAGGACGGATCCAGCACTCGTATTTCATCAACTTTGTACTTGCTATTCGGCTGCTTATAATCCTGAACCGCAGGAACGAAATACTTCATGTTGGCCTTCAGATATGAATCTGGCTGTTGTTTTAACCACAACCGACCTAAAGTATTTTCGACTAAAAATTTGACAATCCAATTAACAGTATAAAACTGATTTAAGGGCGGAATATCATCGGCAGTGGGGCTTCTTCTTAAAGTACGGCGAATCTCTTCTCGCATCTCGTCATTAAAATATTGATAAGCCCAGCCTAGAGATTCGAATTGACACCAGATCACCGCCGGTACTTGGCAAATGCTCTGGCGTACTTTCTGATACGCTGGTAGACTAGGTTCCACCAGGCCATAGGGTTCCTGACTGGAAACAAATAACACCGGGATGTTCAGTTCTAAACAAGCTTCTCCAAACGCTCGTCGAGCCAGTGCTGCACCGTCTACAGCCAAAACAGGGTCGGCATCGGCGAGATCACGTTCACGCAAAGAACGATTGCCGTACTCTGGGCGCATAATGATTGTTTCAGTGATCAATCCATGCACTTCTGCAACCCTAAGCGCCAGTACCCGGTTCAAGAAGGTAAAGGCCCGATGCCTTATCCAACGCTGCCTTGCTTCCTTGTAGGGTAGGTTCTCCCGTTCAAAGGCCAAATCCAGCTGCTGGCGAATCTCCCGGCGGTCAGCCGGCAGTCGGTCGGCCGGCAACGTGCGGTTGGCCAAAAAACCCACTAACCGCAGGCGTTCATCGAATTCCTCTTCCAGAACAGAGCGGCAATAAAGCACTGTTCTTCTGATTTCCGCTCGTTCTTCTTGTTTCAAGCCCCTCCCCCCTTGGGCACCACATTTATTTTAATAACCAGCTTACGACCTTGGTGCTGGTGCACATATTCCTGAAGTTCACCGATAAGGTCTTTAAGCTCTCCGGTGCTGCTTACTTCTAGATGCCGGGCAAAAGTCGCTGGGGTAAGTCTAACCGTTGTCCCTGTAGATCCGCCTTGTTGTTGACCGCCTGTTCCTGGGTCATGAATTTCCTGCAAACGCTTGTCCAAGTCTGAAATCAGCTGCAATTTTACCCGCTCTACCCGGGCCGGCTCCAGCTCGCCAAAGCGCCGCCGACAAGAAGGACAAACCAGCGCAGCGTCAGGTAAGTCCTCCCGGTCACACTGTAAACTTAGCAAGGGCCAGATAAGGTGCTTCTCGTCTTTCTCCTCTTCCGGATAGGCTGGGTGTTGTTTAAGCGCTTCCAAAGCACCGCGGACGGCCTGCTGCAGTTCATGATGCTGCTCCTGATAGTCAGATCGGTACTTTGGTCGTAGCCTGCTCCAATCAGCTCTGAGATTATTGTAGCGATCACCAATATCTGCAGCCTTCAGGCTTTGCTCCATTGTTGTCCACCGCTGTTTAAGATCGCCGCCGAGTTCGCGCGCCCAGCTGGTGGTTTCACGTACAAATTCAGCTAAGACACGATAACCCTCGAGATTCGGTTCAAATCTTTTTAAGTGGTTGAAGGTTGAATAATGCCGCTTCAGTTCAGTCACTTTGGCCAACAAATAACGTAAACGGGCGTTGGGCTCTTCTTTGGCAGCAATTTCCGCTCCAATGAAAGCAAAAACACGGCAACTACGAACAAAGGAGTCGTTAAGCTGCAAATCTTCGGCTCTAGTTGCCAAGGCCGCACCTTTTTCTTGCCAGAAAGCCGCAACATCTTTGGCTTTGGCAGCCACTTGTTCAAAAGTGGTTCCCACCGGTTCTCCCGGGGCCAGTTCTATTAAGATATCACGCGCCTGGCGCCAATCTACCTCAGGCAGCGGCGTAAAGACGGTATCGCAAAAAGCGCGAAAGCCCGCAAAAACATTTCTGGCTAAAGGATCGTCGCTGTCGTGCACATCTTTTCCCTGTGCCGTACAAACCACATTCCCATTCTTGAATAGGGTAGCCATAACTAACCTTAGCAGCTGATGACCCCAGCCATACGGTCGGCGGGCAAAGTGTTCGACCAGGGCTCTTCCTGCTCGCTCTTCACCCAGTTGCTCGCGTCGTTTCAGCTCACTTAGTACCAGGGCCGCTGCCTGGGATTCGGCCCGAATTCCGGCTCCCACCACCAAGCCGAGCTCGGTGTAGGCTGACGGCAACTCCACTCCTACGCGCCAGTTAAGTATTTTGGCGCAATCGGCGTCTTGAACCACAACATCAAGAAACCCCGTATAGATTTGGGCGGCAAGAGGACCAAGCAAGCTATTTAATGCTGTGGGCAAAGAGTTATCTCGGCTAAATGTGGTTTCGGCACCGGCTATAAAGGCAGTGCCGCGCATAAAGGCTCGCTGTAGAAGATGGGGCAAGCGCACGTCTTTATTGTTGTCGGCCTCACCTTTGAGTCGCTGCAAATAAGCTCGTTGTTCTGCGGCCACGCTAGTAAGAGAAGACGGTACCGTCTTTTCAATGGCTATGGTTCGTTCCAAAACCGGTTCGAACTCCGAATCGGAAGCTGCCAGTAGAAAAATACTCTCTGGATCTACCAGACTGTCTTCCAGCAGAGCATCCTTGGTTTTGTTAGCCAAGGGGGTATACAGATATAGGCGAAGATCACCGGTTCCTTTTATAACCCGGTCATCGACAATTATGTTTACGTCTTGGGGAGTGCGTGCCTTGTCTCCCAGCAGGAAGCGGTACGTGCGTAACAGGCCGCTGGCCAAATCCACCGCTTGATCTGTCTTTTGCACTGGGGTCGGGGTATTCTCGCGCACTTTGCGTTCGAAATCATGTTCATCTTGGGACAAGAACTTGTACTGTCCTTCTTCTTCTCGTACCCAGCCTTCACGTTTTAAAGCCTCTAAAGTCGCTTCGACCCTATCGCGGTGTGAATGGACGTCTTGGTCAACATCGGCATACAGCACCGCCGCAATATTGTCCAAAGTAGTAGGGAGCCATTCTCCCACCTGTTGGAGCAGAAACAGAGCCTGAGCTACCTTCACGGCTTTAAGGCCATCGGTTGTTACTTCGGCTACGCGTCTGGTAATAGCATTATGATGATCAGATTTAATAACGCTAAGCTCCGTACTGATAGCATCGTACAGCCGATCAAAAGTAACTAGCTCACCTATCGCTTTATCAGCAAACGGCTCTAGGCCGCCCTCGCCCCGCAGCACAGCATGAACAGTATTGAGCATAGACCGCTCGCGGCCGGCTAGACGCCGTCTACTTTCATCACTGCCTCCACTTTGCTGGCGTAAACCGCTAAAAATAGCTTGCAGCAGCAGTATGTATTGGGGCAATAAAGGATAGAACCGCGCAAAATCTTCTTGACTGATGTCGGTATTAAGACGTCCGCTGGGTACACCTTGAAGGGTGGCTCCGGCCAATAACGAGCCGGCTTTTTCTTGGTACAGTCGGTCTAAAAAGGAGCGGCTCTCCGGTCGTTTTTTAAGTAACCGTTCTGATACCACTTGTTCAATATTACTAGGGGTAAGCTGTAAATGAACCCGAAAACGGTCTTGAAGCCAACTTAACACATGACGATCACGTGTCAGCCGTGGCACCAAGTCTACCAGAGTCTCTTGGGCCGTGGCAACCAACCAGACTTTTCCTTGACTTTCCACAGCAATCTGTTCGGCCACTCGATTCAGGTCAGTAAGCCGATCCGTATTGTCACCTATATAAAGCCCCACTTCATCCAAGAGAACCACCAAACGCCCACTGTCCGGGTGGATTTCTTCGGCTTCACGCCGGAGCCGCTCGGCTACATCTTTAGGACGGATTGTTGTGTGACGTTGTCGGCTGTCTTCAATAGCCTTGGTGGCACTGGCTTCATCAGGGTAATGCCGCGGTAAGAAATGCGGGAGAGCACAAGTAAGAACTCGGACCGAGTGAAGCTGGCGCTCGGCTTCCCAGGGGCGCCCATATTGCTCCTTTACCCAAGTTAAGAACTGTTCCCATACCCCTTGGGCCTGCAGCTCTTCTTCCCAAGCTGCTTCCCAAAATATCTTAGATAAACCTTTGCTCTTGAGAAAATCCCGATATATTATCCGGCTTATTGAATACCCAGAAGCTAAAGTGGCTTCTTCTAACAGATTAACCAACAACACCTTGCTTCTTAATTTGGTCAGCTGCGGTTCAAATTCGGTTAATCCTAATTTGGCACATAAAAACGATGAGGAGCCAACTATAGTCCCATCCGGACTTGGTACTTTGCTATTCTCCAACAGATAGCCCAGCACTTTAAGGAAATGACTCTTACCGGAACCAAAAAAACCAGAAATCCAGATACAAACATCTTCCCCTGGGCTGCTCTCTGTGGATGTGTAGCTTCTTAAAATGCGGTCGAAGTAACTATGTACCTCATCGGTGGCAACGTATTCGTCCAATTCAGACCAAATCTGGTCTGGCCTATGGTCGTCCACTTTGATAACGCCGACAATCTCTCGATTCGGATCACGTTCCAATAAATCTCTAACCTTCAAAATTACACCCCCGCCT
>DURJ01000198.1 GCA_012837285.1 Bacillota bacterium | reverse complement strand
GCCAAAGCCCTGGAGGGCCGGCGGGAATTATGAAGCGAGCTGACAATGAGCTATTTCGGGATCTAGAGGCACTGAGCGAGAGCAGTATGGGTTTCTGGGTTAACGAGATTGATGATGAGGTCTGGGAACTGCACAATATTGGTAACCACGGCAAGGATAGTGGGGGGTAGTATTTATAGTCACAGCCTTGGTTATACTCCTGGATGAAAGTAGCAATCCAGGAGGTTATCAAGGATGCCGGTTGCGTATGAGAATATTAAGGTTATGGTGCAAAAAGCGGCGGCGCTGGCCAGCACCATGCTGGAACAGTGGCCCGCAGCCAAATCACCGGAGGTAAGCCTCACCGACGAAGTAGAACGGGCCCGGATAGAGTGGCACCTGGCCCGGCGCTACTTCGAGACAGTTACCGATCCGGATTTGATCGATTATGCTATTTACAACCTTAAGGCCACTGAACGCAGATATTCTTATCTATTAAAACAGGTTCGCCAGGAAACCAGTGAGGTGATATAGAGCCGGCAGGCATATTCTGCTCTTTGGTACCGTATAATGTGCTGAGACAAGTTTGTCAGCCAGGGCCGAGGAGGCGGATGAAGATGGCTCCGGACATTAACATGAATATTATTATTGCCTACGCCTTTGGGCTGTTCCTGCTCTATCTTATTGGCAGGCTGTTTTTGGTTCCGCTTAAAATAGTCATGCGCTTGGTATACAATGCCTTGGTGGGCGGGATTGCTCTTTGGCTACTGAATCTTATGGGCTCGTTTCTGGGCATTTTTATTCCCATTAACCCCATCACGGCACTTACGGTCGGCTTCCT
Source organism: Bacillota bacterium (assembly GCA_012837285.1). Classification (NCBI taxonomy): domain Bacteria; kingdom Bacillati; phylum Bacillota; species Bacillota bacterium. The sequence goes on along the minus strand of DURJ01000198.1, from coordinate 6,601 downwards.
CGGTTTACCGGGGATATTGTTGATTTTTCTGTTACAACACTTATCGATGTAACTCCGAAATCGGCATTGGGGTCCCCTACCCCTTTTGGGTGGGGGCCTTTTTTTGCTATTACTACCCCTTTTGGGTGTGTTACTGTTACTCCGGGTGGTCTATAATGCAAGCAGTTGTTAAGGGGGGACTTGCCAGTTGTGACCAATAGTAAAAGTATGGTAAAATAGAATACATAATCACGAAAGGTTGAGAGGTCATGGTAAAGAGTTACCAGGTACCGGATGGAACAGCTAACGTTGAGCTCTCAAGCCGTGACACCGATTTGGTTGACATTATGACTTTAGGCAGCTTTGATATTCTGTGCCAGGGAGAATCTTTGTTAGCCGCACATGAGCGTTCCTATAAAATTTTAGAACTATTGCGATACTTAATCACTTTCCGTAACAGACGTCTGTTACCAGAGACTATTATCGATGATCTCTGGCACAACGGTGATTCTGCCGATCCAAACGGTGTCCTGCGAACCCAAGTGTACCGATTGCGCAAGTTAATTGAAAAGATGCAGGTGAGCACTAACTGCCAACAGAAGCCGTGGTTGGAGCTTACCTATGCCAACGGCTATTACCTGTTGGAGATCGGAACCAACTGTCAGCTGGATATCGATGCATTCGAACAAAAGGCAAAGTACGCTGACACGTTAGCAAAGGAAAACGCCCTTCCGGCCATAGACTTGTACAAACAAGCTTTAGCCCTGTACAAGGGACTGTATATGGCCGGCCCGGAGCATAGTGAGTGGCTGTTGCCATCTCAAAACCGCTACCACCGTCTTTACTTAAAGGCTTTGTTTCGGATGTTGGAACTACTAAGCACTAATGAGGCCCATGAAGAAATCCTTGAGGTTTATGAGAAAGCGGCCTTAATAGAACCATACGATGAAACCTTGCATTTATACTCCCTACAAGCGTTAATAGGGCTCGGAGAAACAAAGAGCGCTCTTAATCACTATAATTACATCACTTCCTTCTTGTACAAAGAGCTGGGCGTGAAGCCCTCGGCCCCCTTACGGGCACTATATCGGCAGCTACAACGAGCCATGCAAGATAACCACGAAACCGACTTGATACTTATTGAAAAGAATTTGACCGACGAAGATGATATGGCCGGGGCATTATGCTGTGATATTGATTATTTTCGGTTTTTGTGCCAGTTGGAAAAACGAAGAAGCTTACGAACCGAGGAAGCCGATTTTTTGGGTTTGATTACCATTTCCGGCTGCAGGCAAGGGCTAGCTGGCAAAGAAACCCAGGCTGCCATGGAGACGCTCACCCGACTGCTGCAATCCTCCTTGCGTAAGGGCGATGTCTTTGCCCGGTGGAATGACAATCAACTTCTCATTCTGTTAACATTACGGCAGCGAGAAAACCTGAACGCAGTAACGCGTAGACTTCGGAGCCAATTACAGGAGTTAACTAACCAGGGTAAAGTGAACATAGAAATGAGGTTCCAGCCTCTAACTCAAACAGACTCATTCTTCGGCTAATACACTATCTCCAACCCAGTTCCCAGGTGCAGCACCTGGGAACTGTTATTTTTTTGTCTTGTAACTCAGTTGTGACTCCGATGTACAAAAATGTGACTCTCTTGTACGCCGGTTGTTACTAAGTTGTACGGTAGATATAACTCGGCCCTGATATAGTGGATTTAGGTAGCAAGTTTGGAAGTTTTTGTACTTAGAGATTTCGTCCGGTGGCAGGTATCTCAAAAAGAACAGGGGGAGGAAGCAGCGGTGGAAAACATCGATGCACTTTGTGAATACCCTGCTCGGCAAACAAGTAGCAACACCTTCTTGGTCAAAGTCCTGTATACCCAACATACTAGCACCCAAGGGATAATACAGTGGATAGACCAAGAAAAGGCGTTGTCTTTTCGCAGCTTTATGGAGCTGATTCATCTGTTAGAGGAGGCATTACAATCAAGAGGAGACATGGATCAGTTTCGAACTTGGCAACAGGCCAACCAACCACGGACAGAATGGAGGTGAAAAGAGAATGAGGAAAAGGATATCCAGTTTGCTCGCTGTCAGCGTGGCTGTTTTGTTAGTGCTGGGAACTGGACTGCAGGGTCTGGCCTTGGCTGAGGAAATTGCATCTCAGGTGACAGAGGGCATCTTGGCGGATGTGGAGATTGGAGATCGTAGAGCGGGATCTTTGGTGGGACAAGAATCAAAAGAGCCCGGCGCCGAGGAACCGGATGGGACGGGAGGACCGGTAAAACCTGCAGAAGACCCGGAAGACCCGAAGGATCCGGAAGACCCAGAAGACCCGGGCGCTGAAGGGCCGGAGGAGCCCCCGGCGGTGGATCCTGATGATCCGGGCAATCAGCCAGGGCCGGTAGAGCCGGACCCAGAGTCAGGCGACCAAGAGGAACCCGGTTCCCAGGACCCCGCAGAACCGGAGGAGCCAGGTGTGCAAGACCCTGAAGATCCGAATGATCCCGGAGTGGATCCTGACGACCCAGGTAATTTGCCGTGGCCGGAAGAGCCGGGTCCAGGGCCAGGCGACCAAGAGAATCCACCGGGCTCCGAGGACCCAGTCCAGCCGGAGGATCCGCCGGTAGACCCTAATGATCCAGGCAATCAGCCCGGACCAGAAGAGCCTGTTGAACCAACGGAACCAGAAGAAGTAGATAGTAGCGCCTTGCAGACAGCAGTTGATGCAGCGTCTCACTTGGAGGAAGAAGGCTACACTGAAGAAAGCTGGGGAACCTTGGCCGGTGCCTTAGCAGCCGCTCAAGCTGCCTTGGCGGACGGAGAAGCTACCCAAGAGGAAGTGGATGCTGTCTTAGCAGCCTTGAACGCAGCTATTGCCGGACTGGTTCAAGCCGAACAGCCGCCGGTACAAGAGCCGGCCAAGCCGGCGGTGGACGTAGTCATTACCACCGATCAAATGGCCTATGCCCCAGGGGACACCGCTCGGTTTACCATCCACGTGGAAAATAACGGGAACGTGGACCTGGCCGGGCTATTAGTAGAAGACACTTTGTGCGGGCTCAGCCAAACCATATCGCTGGCGGTGGGTAGTGCCAAGAGAATCTACTGTGAGTATGTCATTCCCTTGGACTACCACCAGCTTCAGATAACGAACTCGGTTTCTGTCAGCGGCGCCTACACTAAAGAGGAAGAAGACCCCATACCGGTCAGCGACAGCTCCACTGTCACGGTGGATGTGATCATACTTCCGCCGGTTCAGCCGAGCTTGACTGTTAGCATCAAAACCGACCGGGACCGGTATCAACCGGGGGAGACAGTGCACTTCACAGTCACCGTAGCCAACAGCGGCCAGGTGGATCTTACGGACCTTACGGTTCAAGATACCCTAACCGGACTTGATGAAATCATAGCCCAACTGACGGTGGGAGAGCAATGGACTGGCAGCAGCACTTTTGCTATCCCCGAAGATTTTGCCCAGGATAAAGTCACCAACAGCGTTTTCGTCCAGGGAGAGTATGAAGGCCAAGAGATAAGAGCCGAATCCACGGTAGTAGTGACAGTGTTACTAGCTCCGATGGTCCCGGCGCTCTTATTGGTGGACATTCAAACCGATAAAGGGGAATACCGAGCCGGCGATACAGTGCATCTAAGCATAACACTGTCTAACCGCGGCACGGAATCTCTGTCGGACATTCGCCTCTGGGTGCCCCTGGCTGAGCTTAATGCCAGAGTTGACTTTTTGGCCAGCGGCGAAGAAACGGCGCTGGCAGCCGAGTTCGACATTCCCTACAACTTCTACCTGGGGTATTTCGGCGTCGGGGCTTACGCTGAGGGTGAATGTACCGGGAGTGCCGTCAGCGGCCAGGGCAAGGCCCTAATTGTGGTTGATGAACAGGTGAACAATCCAGCTTTCAAAGAGTGCGAATTGCCATCCCTACCGGACGATTGGGAATCGGTGGCCCCCTTCGACCGCATCCCGGTCCCGGCTGCTGAACCCCAACCAGAGCCGAGCTCAATGGTAAAGGCCGTTAGGAAGCTGTTTTCAGCGGGGAAGGTAGGGCTTTCCAGTTACACAGACACCGTTGCGGTCAGCAAAAGCGCCCAGCGGACCCAGGGCTGTCGGGCTTATCAGGTAACCTTGGGTATCACCGGAACCCCGCCACCGGAAAAGCCAGTGGACGTGATTCTGGTAGTCGATTGCTCCAACAGTATGGATTCCGGTAGTCCATCATCTTTGTACTATGCCAAAGAAGCGGCTAAAGAGTTTGCTGAACAAGTGCTACAGAACTCCGCAAACAAAGTAGCGGTAGTCAGTTTTGCTTACGAACCTGGGTTTTTTGGTTGGAACCTAGGCAATCTTAACAGGGATACCAAAATTGAACAGGGATTTTCCAACAACTCAACCCAGGTAACAAACGCAATCAACGGTCTTGCCACCTATGGCGGCACCAATACCGAAGCCGGCTTTATCCGGGCTAGAAACTTGATGCAGGCTGGTGGACGAGCGGAAGCTAACAAAGCCATCGTCTTTTTAACCGACGGTGTACCTACAGTGAGTATTGGCCGCCGGTACGGGCCTAGCGAACCAACAGCTCATAACGATCACACCACTGCCGCTTACACGGCCGGTCAAAGCTGTCACGCTTTAGGTTATCAAGTGTTTACAGTGAACCTGCTAGGGGAAGTTCCCTCTAAGTGCGTGCCCTTAGCCCGGGATACCATGCAAAAAGCCCAGAACGCCGGTTACTATGAGACCTTCTCAGCCGCGGACCTGTCCGAAATCTACAGCCAGATCTCGCAGCAACTCAATTACTCGGCGACCCATGCTGTAGTTGCCGACAAAATACCGGCTAACTTCGAATTGGTGCCTGGGAGTTTCCAGAGTAGTCCTACAGCTCCAGTGAGTTATGAGGAGACCACCGGGATTATCACCTGGGAAGCCGGTACCATCGGCACCAGTGCTACTTTAAGCTATAAGATTCGGGCCAAAGAGGGCTATGAAGGTGGCACCGAAGTCCCTACCAATGATTGGGCTACCTTAACCTATACCGACATCAATGAGAATCCTAACCAAACCAAGGATTTCCCAATTCCCTTGGTAGATGTGCCGCCGCCGTTCACAGTGGATGCCGGACCGGATCGGGAAGTGGCGCTGGGGAGCAGCACCCAATTAGGTGGCAGCCCTACGGCGTCTGGAGGTACTTCCCCTTACACCTACCTTTGGACCTGTGACACGGATGGCAACTGGAGTTCCACAGAAGCAAATCCGGCGGTGGAACCTGGGGAAGACACGATTTACACCGTGACAGTTGCCGATGCGTACGGCTGCTCTAAGTCCGACACGGTGAAGGTAACGATCCTTAAAGGGTTCATCAAGGTTACAAAGAGCGTGCAAAACGGCAGCACCACCAAGAAGTTCCCCATTTATGTGCAAGGTAACGGCCACAAGTGGAGCATGATGCTGGCTCATGGCCAGTCGGCCACCATTCAGGGGCTGGAGCCGGGTACCTATACAATTCGGGAAGTGGCACCTATGAATTACCAGTGTGTAAGCATCAGCCCAACCTCTGTGACTATTACCACCGAAAACATTAACGATATTCACCATGTTACTGTCACCAACAAAAAGGTCAACGATTCCTGGTTCTGGGATGATGATGAAGAAACCAATACCTTTACTGTGGGCTCCTGGACCAGTGGCCCCGAGGGGAGTACTGGGAATTCGTCTGCGCCTGAGACTCAAACGAAGCTGCCGGAATGGCCCGAGGCGGTGCTGAGCCCCGAGCAGCGGGACGAGATCCTGGAAGAAAGTGAGTTACCGGCTGATAGCTGATCGCTGTAATGTCGCTTCCGGAGCTTCTTCGCCCTATAAGGGGCGGGAAACCCTGTCAGCCCGCTTAAGTAGGATTCGGTTATGGAATGTGTAGTCAAAGAAAGGATGGTTCCAGATGACTGCCAACCGGTGGAAAAGAGCAGGGGCAGCTGTAACCAAGTCCATTGTAGTTCTGCTTACAGCCACGGCGGTGTTGCTTACCTTCTTTCTGCTCCAGAGTAAGCTCACCGGCTCCGAACCGGCTGTCTTCGGCCATAAAATCTATATCGTTATGAGCGGCAGTATGGAGCCGGCGGTGGCCCTGGGCAGCTTGGTGGCGGTGCGACCGTTGCCAGCGAAAGAAGTGGCACCTGGGGATATCATCACCTATCGCAGTGAACACAGCGGCAGCCTCACCACCCACCGGGTAGCGGAGCTGGAGACCGATACCGATAACGGCCTGCTCTTTTACACCAAAGGCGACGCTAACAATGCCCGGGACCCCCTGCCGGCGAAGGCACGGCAACTGGTGGGCAAGGTAGTGCTCACTGTGCCCTATGCGGGCTACCTGTTCGCCTACACTCGCACCGGGCAAGGACAGTTGGTTCTGTTCGGCCTGGCGGCGCTGGTGGTGGTGGCAGAGCTGGTCCGGACCCAACTGGCGGAAAAACAGCTGCGTCATAAGAACGACGGCGAGGAGGTGGAACAAAAAACAGCTCCCAATAGCCGTCAAGCGTAATATTAAGCGGCGTTCTAAGGTTTTCCATCAAATCTAAACCTTAAGGAGGAAAGCTTAAATGAGAAAAAG
>DURJ01000197.1 GCA_012837285.1 Bacillota bacterium | reverse complement strand
ATGGATGCCAGTGTAGCAGTGCCACCGGAAGTGCAAAACGAGGTGGCCAAAGAACTCGACTTAATTGCTCGGCATGAAGGCATTGCCGTTTCGCCGCTAATGAACATGGGGTGCAGCTTGGATGCTTTAGACGCCCTTAAGGAAGACTACTCGCAGTATATCCCGCGGGGACATTATGAAAAACTGGCCGAGCTGAAGGATTACTTCAAAACCATGATGTGGTATGGCCGGCAGACTTTTCGCCTTAAGAATGAGGATGAAACCAAATCGGCTGTGTTAATTGCCCTTGCGCTCAGCGAAGACGACAACGCCCTCAGCTGGGATAAAATTTACGAGCCCACCAGCTTCTTTGTGGGTAAGAGCGATGACATCTCTTATCTGCAGCTCAAAGAACAACTGGATCAAGTTTATGGCCCTAAGGTAAACCTCTCCACACTCGTGGCCGACCAAAGCAAATGGAACGCCTTCCGGGAAAATATCCAAACTTTGGAGCCGCCGGCTGTCAACTCCATCCCGATCTTTGATGAAACTATCCAGCCCGACCGGGAAAAAGAAATTCAGGGCTTTCGCTTTATGGGGCAGCGCTTCACCTTGGACGCAGCCATTTTCCAGCGACTGGTCTACCGCGAAGTTAAAGAAAATAACCAGGGCGAACGAAGGATGCTACCCAAGGGGCTGGATATCGCAGCCGCCTTTGGGTCCCAGGAAGCGTACAGTATCTTGGACGAGCTGATGGAAACGGATTATGCCCTTTATCCGGAAAATATGGCCAAAATACAGACATACATCGCCGGCCTAAGCCAAGAAACCTGGACTCAGAATCTGTACTGGAGCTGGCTCTATACACTACAGCCCCTAACCCAAGTAAAATCAGACAAATACCCGGCTTTTATGCAAAACCGGGCCTGGGCCCGAAAAGAACTTACTACCTTCCTGGGAAGTTGGGCCGAGCTAAAACACGACACTGTCTTGTACGCCAAACAGGTTTATGCCGAGGCCGGCGGTGGTGATATGAACGTTGATGATCGTGGGTATGTGGAACCAAATCCCCTGGTCTTTGACCGCTTGGCCGCGCTAGCCAAGACAACCCGGGAAGGCCTTCAGGCCAGGCAGCTCCTTGGCGAGCGCGATGCCGTCAGCCTGGAAAGGCTGGAACAGCTCTCTTTATCCCTTAAGGAGATTGCGGAAAAAGAATTGAACAATACCCCCTTGACGGACGAAGAATATGAATTGATCCGCTCCTACGGAGTTCAGTTAGAGCACTTTTGGCTGGAGGCCCTGCGTGACGAGGGAATCGAACACCACTCGCAGGCTTATGACCAACCGGCCGCTATTGTAACTGATGTAGCCACTGATGTTGGCGGGCAGGTATTGCAGGAAGCAACCGGTTTTATTCAAGAAATCTACGCCGCTGTGCCTGTGGACGGTAAGCTGCGGCTGGCTATCGGTGGTGTCTACTCATATTACGAGTTTAGTTGGCCAATGAACGACCGCTTGACCGATAGCAAATGGCGTGAAATGTTAAATGCCGGTAAGGCTCCATCGCCACCGGCCTGGACAACAACGTTCACTACCCCATGAAAACAGTAAAACTGGCGCTAATCGTTTTTATCGCCGTAGCCATTCCTGGCTGCTTAACCGTTAACCAAGCCCCACCGGCTGACAACGATTTTGTCGCCTTTAAGAACAAAATGTTGGCCCTGCCGGCTAGGCAGGAATCCTTGGCCCGCATGGCCCTGGGCAGCATCATGCCCCTGGTAGCTGTGAATAACCGGCGGCAACCCTATAGGGAAGTGCTGCCGGTTCCCATCAATGACGGCTCCAGGGCCGGGATAGCATTTAAGCTGATTAAGACCCAATACGGTGATCTGAATCAAGACGGCACGGTGGAAAAATATCTTCTGCAAGACGGCCAACTGGTAATCCGCGTTGCTAGCGTAGACATCTGGGTGTCACCGGATGATTGGTGGGTAGATAATTTCGTGTTGGGTGATGCCAATAACGACGGTATATGTGATCTAAGCTTATCGGTATGGAAGGCGGGAAGTTTCGGCCCCTGTAAACCTTTTTGGGTTGAGGAAGATGATCGGAGTATCAAGAACCACCTGTTCATTTTCAAGCTGGTCGGTAATATGGTTAAGCCTCTGTGGCAATCTTCCAATCTGGACCGACCCAATTACGAAATATGGCTTGGCGACGTAGATGGCGACGGTAAAAACGAATTAGTTACCCTGGAAGGGGATTATACTGATTGCCAGCATAGGCAGATTGGGGTCTGGAAATGGAACGGGTGGGGGTTTTCCCGTCTGCGATGAATCCGCAGCTAATGCATCCTGTAAATTATGCACATAAGATCCTACGCTTCGCTTTGGACAGGCTGGACAGGCAGGATGACAAGCAAAATAATATATTCTGGATGACAAAATTAAGTATAATCCTATGTGTCCTACCGGGATGCTTGGTAGAACTTAATAAGGTATTTGAAGAGCTAGAAACTATGGCTTACTGGTTGCGAAAATAACAACTAGCAGCTCGTTTCGTACTCTGTCTAATAAAGATGCAAAAACAAGGGAGCCTCATCAGAGACCCCCTTATCATCGTCTATTCTGTCATTGTCCTTCTCTAAAAGCACACAATTATACCGTTCTCATGGTGGCTTCCTATTATTGATAATTGATAATACATCTTTAGAACGATAGTTTTCACAGGATAACCTTCTTCAAAAATAACGCCTACGCGATGTTATTAACATCAGTTTTCCTAGGTTCCCAGGCACCGTCCACTCACTTGGCGTACCAGAAGCTAACAATCAATGGAATTCCCTTTAGTCGTGTTCATCGCTACCACTGTAACAACATGAATCAAAGTAGAGAGGATTAACATATTTACCGCAGGGGTAGTATTCTCCCATAACTTCCGGTGGAACAATTTGACCCTCAGCTATATTCTTTGCTGAATAAGGAAATCCCTGGGACACTTGATTGTTTCTGTAAATAAGGGAGAGAGGAACTAAAGGCAGTTGGCTGACGTCGACCCAATTGAAACCATTTTCGGTCGTCACCTGAGATGGACGCGGTGCTCCAAAACTGATAACGAGATTAACGTAACCATTTTTATCGATAACAGTCTGAAAGTCACTAAGCGTGTAAAGCCCCAAAAAGGCTACTCGTGTTACAAAAGCCATACTCCAGTACCGCATGTCCTCGTTGCCTAAAATCCCGATATTATGATACGTGTCGGGAAATGTGGGAGCTTTCCAGCGAATAAATAACAACTTACCCGGATCTCTTTGAATTTGATCGGACATTATATAAATCGTATTTAGATCGGGTTGTAAAATTCTTGTTGCAATGACACCTAGACGATTCCAGGTTAGATCGCAGTGTTGTCCAACCTTAACAACAGTTGCCGGGTTTAGCGGATTAGCAGATGGAGTGGCATTGTTAAGAGCCCTGGCGATGTTTGAATTAGCGCAATCCTTTTTGGCGGCACAGTAAGTGATTTTAGGTAGCCCTACACCACCTGTTTTGTCATAACCAATGCTCGGAACATAAATTCGAAGTCCTATGAGTCCAAATCTATTGATTGAGCCATCTTTTAAAGTCCCTACATAAAAAGTGTTATTACCCGCTTCTGGAACAAAATGCTCGGAACCCTGCGGTGGGGCAGTAGAGCGGATTTTCATAGTGTAATTACGATTGCCTGCATTCCAATCAGCACCAGGTAAAAAAGGATTGGCACTGCCAGGGTCCGGGATTAACACTCGATCAGATGCTGTGGCTATGAGAGTGTCGATTTGCCCAGTCACAGTAAAGGACATATATCTTGCATATGGGAATTGTCCTTTGATAACAATCTCTATATCGGGATCCACTTCATATGGAAAGACATAATAGCTAGCATTGAAATCCCCCAGCATCAACAAAGAGTCACTGGGTTGATGAATCCATCTCTGCATAAGAATCCACTCCCCGAAAGGATATTTGCTAT
>DURJ01000196.1 GCA_012837285.1 Bacillota bacterium | reverse complement strand
GTTCGGTTCTATCCTTAAAGCCGCATTGATACTGGCACTAAATGTGGTCCTTACCGGCGGATTGCACTTGGACGGGTTCATCGATACTTGTGACGGGCTTCTTAGCCGTCGGGATCGTGAACAGACCTTGGCCATCTTGCGCGATACCCATGTGGGCGGACTGGGAGCAGCGGCTTTGGTTACTTTACTTATTGTTAAGTTTGCTGTCTTGGTAGAAATAAGCGGGCGACTGCGGCTGTGGGCGCTACTTCTATTCCCCCTGATGGGCCGGCTAAGTATGTCGGCTGCGGTTTGCCTGTTCGCCTACGCCCGGCCGGGGGCCGGAATGGGACGGGCCTACGCCCAGGAGACGGGGCAGCGGGATTTGGCTGTAGCGGTGGTAATAAGTTTGCTTATTGTAGTGGTTGTTTGCGGTTACATAAAGCCCAGTTCAAAAGAGGTTAGTATCATACTTGTAGCTGCGGCCTTGTCCCTTGGTGGTCCGTACCTTTTGGCCAGGCGTATAGCCGCTAAACTAGGAGGCTTGACCGGGGATGTCTACGGGGCTATTAACGAGGTGGCCGAACTGCTCTTTCTGCTGGCTCTGGCTGCAGGCGCTGCCGGTTTTCCCTCGCTCACCTCGCTCTTTTGAATTAAGGCTAAGCTCCACGTAGAGGATTGGACCCGGCCACCTGACTCGTCAGACTGCGTGCAAAGCCATAGATTGTGATCCTGAGAGAAGCGAAGCTTAGGCTGTTCTTATTGGGTTACTTAGGCGGTGATAACAATGACAGTACAGAGCCAAACGAAACCTCGATTTGTCTTCTTTGATCTCGACGGCACCTTGTACGATGTGGTGGCGGCTACTGATGCTGCGTTGGTAACGGCACTGGAGAGGGGTTGCGATCTTTTAGGCTTAGATAAACAAGCGATAGCAGATTATAGGCAAAAGTTTTGGCAGGAATATTTTCGCCTTGTTGAACAAACGCAGATAACTGAGCCGGCGGAACTATTATCAGTTCTTTTTCGTCGCACCTTATGTTTGAAGAGGGCGGAAGCAGAGGAAAACTATGCGTTAGGAGATCGCCTGGCTCGTGCGTGGCTGGATGAGCTTATGGTGAACGTAAAACCTTTTCCTCAAGTTAGTGAGTTGTTGGACAGGTTGCAGAAAGAAGGAATCGGCCGCGGCATTATTAGTAACGGTGCCGGTAGCTGGCAGCGGCTAAAGCTGGCAGCCCTTGGGCTTAATGGTTACTTTTTAGAAGAGAACCTGTTTTTTTCTGATGAACGGGGTTTGGCTAAACCGGAAACAGGTATGTTTCGCCTGGCCTTGGAAAGCTGTGGGCTTACGGCTTCGGAAACTATATTTGTGGGCGATTCACCGGTGTCGGATGTTCCCGGTGCGTTGGCTGTAGGCTTAACTGTGATCTGGCTTAACCGCTACGAGCTTACTCTCCCCAACATCTGCGATCTTTCCGGCCGGCTATTGCAGGCGGAATCCTTTTCCCAAGCGGCCGAACTTATTAACAGGCTGCTATTTTGGAACTAAAGCTTTGTTGTAATGAAGATTAAATAAACAATGCTTGTCACTGTCGCTTCCTCACGGATAAGGGGTATAATAACAATGTACCTGCTCGTTTTTCTAACGAGGTTAAAAACAGTAGGGAGAGATGGCAATGAGTTTACCGAAAGAACGGCTTTATCAACTTATCGACCAGCTTCCCGAAAGCGAATCGTCTGTGGTAGAGCGGTTTCTAGAATTTGTGATCAGCAGAGCCAGAGACCCTGTACTGCAGGCTTTCTTAAAAGCACCTTATGATGATGAGCCCCTTACGGAACAAGAGTTGGAGGCTATCCATGAGGGGGAAGTGCAATTTACCGAAGGGAAGTATGACAACCTAGACGATGTAACCAAGGAGCTTATTTCATGAAGGTCCAGCTAAGCAAGAAAAGTCAAAAGGACCTAACAGAATTAAACAAAGCAACGCGAAAACGTATTATCGATGCCCTACATAACTTGCAGGAAGGCATACCACCGCTAGATCTGAAGAAAATCCAGGGAGCGAGCAACTGCTGGCGTTTACGCGTAGGAGACTGGCGAGTCATGATCAAATTGGAAAAAGAAATTGCCCAAGTCCTAACGGTAAGAAATAGGCGGGACAGTTACCGTAACTTCTAGAAATCGAGCGCCTTGGGGCGCTTCTTTATTCTATGTTTGCTTCGAGCGGATATTTGCCTGCTCATTGCTTTATTGTTAAGCAGCTGCAAAAGGAGGAATCCACATTTATGCTAGAAAAATTAATCGCTCAAATCGGCGACCTCAATGAGGAGGCCATGACGGCGGCCCAAGAGCGGCAAAACAGCCTCACTAAACCGCCGGGAAGTTTAGGGGTGTTGGAAGAGGTTGCGATTCAAATAGCCGGTATCATGGGTACTCCTGTACCTCAAATCAGCGGTAAAGCGGTGCTGGTTATGGCCGGGGATCACGGTGTGG
>DURJ01000195.1 GCA_012837285.1 Bacillota bacterium | reverse complement strand
GCACCGGCCGCAGCCGCCGGCGGCCAAGCTTTTCTGCAACCGTCCTTTATGAACCGTCTTTATGTGCTTACCTTGCATAGCCATCCTCCTTTAACGTGCTGTTCTCATTATAGCATATGGCACTGCCAGTGCGAACAAAACCACCGGTGGCCAAAAAAGGCGCCTGCCGGCGCCTCGTTTCTATTCCATATTGAAAGGCAGCAGAGCCATGGTACGGGCGCGCTTAATGGCTACCGTGAGCTGGCGCTGGTGCCGGGCACAATTGCCGGTAATGCGTCGGGGTAGGATCTTCGCTCGTTCGGTAATGTACCGTCTGAGCCGAGCCGTGTCTTTATAGTCAATGCTGTCGACTTTGTCAACGCAAAAATTGCACACGCGCTTCTTACCTCGCCGCCGGTCGTAGCGTGCCATCTTCTTCCCTCCTTAGGTTTTTTCTGGTTAGAAGGGAACGTCGTCCGGGTTGAAGGCCACTTCGGTGCCGAAATCAACTTCGCTGCCGGAACCCGCCGCATTGCTTCGCTCTTTCGGCCAATCTAAAAACCGCACATTGTCAGCCACCACTTCCGCTACCCGGCGTTTTTGTCCGTCTTGGGTTTCGTAGGAACGGATCTGAAGCCGCCCTTCCACCGCCACCAACCGGCCCTTGCCCAGGTTGTTGGCACAGACCTCAGCCAGCTTGCGCCAGACAACAATATCGATAAAGTCCGTCTCGCGCTCACCTTGTTGGTTGGTAAAGGAGCGGTCCACCGCCAAAGTAAAACGGCCTACAGGAATGCCGGAAGCAGTGTAACGCAGTTCAGGATCACGGGTCAGTCGGCCGATGAGAATCACCTTATTTAACATTTTCGGCTGCCGCCTCCTTCTCTTGAGCTGCCGCGGAATCTTGGTCCTCACGTCGCACCACCATGTAGCGGAGTACATTCTCGTTAATCCTGAGCACCCGGTCTAGTTCCTTTACGGCCTCGGCCGGAGCGTCAAAATACATCAAGGTGTAGTATCCTTCCCGCCACTTTTTGATCTCGTAGGCCAGACGCCGTTTGCCCCAGACATCGATCTTATCGACCCGACCCCCGTTATCCGTAACGAGATCGGAAAACCTTTGGTTCGCAGCCGCATAATCTTCGTCTTCCAAATTGGGGACAATAACGTACATCAATTCATAACTGGCCACGTCTTCACCTCCTCCCTTCGGACTACAGGGCCAACCCCTGCGGCTCTGCTTGGCACAGAGCAGGGAGATAGTGCCGAAGCACCACCACGATTTGGATTATATCATAGCCGCACCTAGCGGTCAAAGCAAATGTTGTGGCTGCGGTGCCCTTCCTCACGGTCCAGCGAGCTTGTATCCGAAGGATGCGGCGGGCTCGGTCCGGAGCACGAAGGAGAAAAGATCCTTCGCAGCGCTCAGGATGACAAGTAGGAAGAGTTAGCGGAATCCTTCAGATGCAGGCCACCAGGGTCGCCCTACACCATATCTTTGTCGTCGCTTTGTTGGGCCGGGCGCACCACTGCTTTTACGGCTCGTTCGAACTTCGTCCGTGGCAACATCACTCTGCGCCCGCAACCGGTACACTTAATTTTAAAATCGGCTCCCACCCGGATAATCTCCCACTCGTCGCTGCCACAGGGGTGTCCCTTTTTCATCCGGACAATATCGCCCAACTGAAACTCCACCGTTTGACCCCCCCCGATCAGTTTTGCTCCACTGTTACTGTCTGAATTGAACGCGGATACGGCGGCAAAATGCCGGCCTCATCCAAGGCCAGCTTAGCCCGCCGGCGCAGTTCCCGCTCCACCTTCCACTCCGCCTGGGGCTCGGTCCGGGCCCAGAGGGAAAAAGTGACCTGGGCATTGCTTAAATCAGTGATGCCCAGCACCGACGGCCCGTCGACAATTTCCGGCAAAGCCGCCTTGGCCTCCAGCCCAACCTGCTGCAACACCTGCTCTGCCTGGGCCAGATCGGCCTCGTAGGGTACAGCCACCTGCACCAAAGCCCGCCGAGGGCCTCGACTCTGGTTGGTCACGCGGCTGATTTCCCCGTTGGGGATTGTATGTAGGTTCCCGGCAAAATCCCGCAGACGAGTAGTTCTAAGCCCCACGTCTTCCACAAAGCCTTCTACCCCGGCCACACTCACGTAGTCGCCAAGGCCGTACTGGTCCTCCAGCAGGATGAAGAAGCCCGTGATCACATCCCGAACTAAGTTTTGGGCCCCAAAACCCACAGCCAAACCCACGATCCCGGCCCCGGCGATAAGCGATGTCACCGGCACCCCGGCGGCATCCAAAAGCACCAAGGCACCGACGAAAACAATGGTATAGCGCCAGATGCTGTTTAGTAACGATTGCAATGTCTGCAAGCGGCGGCTGTCTACGGGCAGTTTCTTCCCTGCTGATACTCGCCGCAGGCTCCGAGCAATAAAAGACTGCCCTAGCCTCTGGCTAAATTTTCCCCCCACCAGAACCACGGCTAAGACAAAAAGAAACCGTCCCCAACTCAGGACCAAATTCGACCACCACTGCGGTGTCAGCCCGGCCCCCCAGCTCACGCCTATCCCGTCCAGCATGTTCTTCCTCCTAGGCGATGGTAATCACTTTGTCGGCCGCCATTAGCTTCTCAATAATGCTGAACATATTGGAAACGCTGCCCACCTCCAGCTTATCATTAAGCTGGAGGTAATCCAAGCAGGTGCCGCAGGACAAAAGTTCCACCCCTTGATGGGCCAAAGTCCTTAGGCTACCCAGAACATCGGAACCGGTACAGGTTAGGCGGACGGCGCCATTCATAAACATAACCGTGCGCGGTAGCGGTGAGCACTCGGTTAAAGCATAAAAAAACGACTTGGTCAAAGCCTCCCCCAGCTCCGCTTCTGGCCGCCCGATCTTGTCTGCCAGCACCAGCACCACTATCTTGTCACCGGCCGGTTCCGGTAAAATAGCGGCTTCGGCCTCGGTTTCCGGCTCGGCCACAGCCACGCCGCCGCCCTTAATGATGCTGAGAATAAAGTCCGTCCCCTCGGCCACCACATCTACCGGCAGGCTCAGACTCTGGGCCAGCTTGATCACATTGTCGCGAGCCACTGGGCTGTCCACAATAGTAAAAACCTTCCCAGCAGCCAACTTGTCAAGGGCCTGTTTCGTTTTCACCACTGGCAACGGGCAAGCCAGGCCCCGGGCATCTACCTGCAGCTCTGCCTCCACAAAAGTCGCCCCTTTCTCCATTTGCACACCGCCCCCCTATAATACCACCAGCCGTGGTTTCCCCGCCTGGGCTACCGCCACTTCACCTATGGCCGCCGCCTCAATGCCTCGCCGTGCCAGAGCCTCCACAAGACTCCGGCTCCGCCCGGCCGGAACGGAAAGCAGCAAACCGCCGCTGGTTTGAGGATCGAATAATAAATCCGACTGCTCTTGCGCCAGATCCGGCGGCAAGGTTACTTTGCCCACCAGATGATCACGGTTACGATAAGTCCCAGCCGGTACCAAACCTTGACGGGCCAAGTGGGCCGCTCCATCGAACACCGGCACGGCATCAGCATAGATGTGCAGATCTACCCCGCTGGCCACCGCCAGTTCGTACCCATGCCCGAGCAGGCCAAAGCCGGTTATGTCGGTACAAGCAGAAATCCCTGTTTCCCGCGCCGCTGCCGCCGCCGCAGCATTGAGCTCGGCCATGCTATCACCCACCGGAGCAAAGTCAGCCCCGGAAACCAGGTCAACTTTGTAAGCAGTGAGAAAAAGCCCGGTTCCGATGGGCTTGGTGAGCACCAGCACGTCGCCGGGAGCGGCACCGGCATTGGACCAAACTTCCTCCGGCTTAACAATCCCGGTCACAGCCAGGCCGTACTTGGGCTCCTGGTCATCCAAACTGTGACCGCCCACCAGCAAAGCCCCGGCTTCTTTGGCTTTGTCAGCTCCGCCGCGCAGAATATCACGCAGAATTCCCGGATCCAAACAGGACGGAAAACAAACAATATTCAGCGCCAACAGCGGCTGACCGCCCATGGCATAAACATCGCTAAGAGCATTGGCGGCGGCAATCTGGCCGTACACAAACGGATCGTCCACCACCGGAGTAAAAAAGTCTAAGGTCTGAATCAGGGCCAGATCAGAAGTCAGACGATAAACAGCGGCATCATCGCTGAGTTCATGACCCACCAATAAACGAGGATCTGATAACACCGGTAAGTCTCGCAGCACCTGCGAGAGGGTCTCCGGACCCAATTTTGCTCCTCAGCCGGAAGCGGCTGTGAGCTCGGTTAAGCGTACTGGTTCAGCCACGCTCTGCGCCTCCCTCGGGGTCTTAAGTCATCGAGCCGGTTAAGGTCTTGAGCCGAAAATTGCTCACAAAGCTCTGAAACTCCTCCAGGGCCCGGTTGGGCAGAGTCTGGCGGTGAATAATAACAAACAAATCCCTCTTTAGATTTAGGCCCTCCACGTTAATTCCGCGCACCTGTCCTAAAGCCAAAGCTTTGTCCGCCGCCCAGCGTGACACCACCGAGATCCCCAGATGAGCTTCCACCGCGGTGAGAATAGCTTCTGTGCTTCCCAGCTCCATCACCACATGCAAAGCCCTCACGTCCGACCCCTGTTCCTTCAGGCGTTCGGCAAACACTTGGCGCGTTCCCGATCCTTGTTCGCGCAGGATAAAGTCTTCTTCGGTCAGATCGTGCACAGTCACAATGGAGCCTGACGGCCAGCGGTGATTCTGGGGCACAATCAGAATCAGTTCGTCCTCCAGCACCTTTTTCGCCACCAGCTGCGGCCGGCTACCGATGGCGCCCACCACACCTAAATCAACGCGTTGATCAATAACTTTGCGGCGGATTTCCTCCGAATCGCCGATTTCAAGGCTAATCTTGACTTCCGGATACTGGTCGCGGAAGGCCCCGATCAGATGGGGTAAAATATACTCTCCCGGGACGGTGCTGGCCCCCACTAACAAGCGTCCCCGTACCTTTTGGGTCAGTTCGTTGATTTGGTATTCGGTCCGGGCCAGCCCAGCCAAAGTCTCGTGGGCAAAGTCCAGTACCAGTCTCCCTTCCTCAGTAAGCTCGGCCCTGCGGCCCGAACGGTCCACCAACCGAGCCCCGAAATGCTCCTCCAACGAGTTAATCTGAAAACTAACCGCCGGTTGGGTAAGGTACAGCTTCTCCGCTGCCAAGGAAAAACTCTTACATTGAGCCAACTCTCTCAAGGTGCGCAATTGGTTAATGTTCACTGGGCAGCACCTCTTACGATAAAAATAATAGTACAAGCTATAAGTTATTTTTCGACATCTATACCTAAATACCTGCTGCCCAAGGCAAAAGAAGCAAAAGAAGAGCCTGTAGTGACCTACGCTCCAGCTGCTTAAGATCCCTACGCCACCGTTGTCGGGCAGCTGCACAACCTTAAACAACCTTAGCTCGACCGGGGGCAGCACCTTAGGAGCCCGTACACCAGACCCCCAGCTTAAATCTAAGCCTGCGGCACTGCCACCGCTCTTAGCTCGACCAGACAACGTCCCGGCCGCTCCCGGACCCAAGAGAACGTAAGAGACGTGGGCCGGTCTTCCCGCCAGCCGCTACCGAGCCTACACCCGATACCGACCTTTGGCCGACCATAGCAGAGGCTGCCCCCTACTACAGTCTGGGCTCGGCCACTACAGACCCTTCATTGTTATTATTTCCCCTCACTGGTTTGGGCATACCAAAAAAAATTGGGCCGTTAGGCCCAGATCAAAATTATATAAAGAAGGGGGGTATAGGATAGCTTGGTAATTAGTATAGCAGCGGTTTGTTAAGATAATATTTCAGTCCTGTTACAAGGGCATTAATAGCTGCATAGGAAAATATTATGGACACATACTAGCCATGAATACTACCTCGATTGGGGGTGACAGTATGGCTTCAGGACGATCACTCCAAACGTTTACCGATCGCGAGCTCCACACTCTGCAGGATCAACTCTCTCAAGAAGAATTGGCCATCAAGAAAATGCGCACCTACGAAGGTCAAGTGCAGGATGCGGAACTGCAGAAAGTGATCTGCTCCATGAGGGAACAACACGAAGGGCATTACAATACCCTCATGCGTCATTTGCTCAGTCAAACCATGCAGTAGGGACCGAAAGGAGGAGCAACATGCCCCATAAATCTACCTCGGAACTGACGGAAAAAGACATTATGGCCGATTGCCTGGCCATGCAAAAACAACTCACTTCTTCCTACAACACCGCTGCTTTAGAGACTGCTCACAACATGCTAAGGTCTGACCTCATCAACATACTCACCCAGGAGCACCAGCTCCAATCGTCGGTGTTTGGCACCATGGACAAACGCGGTTGGTACTTTACTCGGTCGGTGTCACCGCAAGAATTGACCGACGTTCAAAACCGGTTCAAGCAAGCGCAGCAGCAACTGCAGCAGTGACCCGGTAGCTTGTTTCAGTTCCCAGCGGGGCCGGCCCCCGCTTTTTTACCTTGGAGGTGAAGCCGTGAAGACCAATTATGTACCTTCGGCCGCCGACAGCAGTGAGGGCCTGACAGCAACTCGTCCTTTGTCCCGTCAATATTTATTACCGGTGGAAGCTCAACTGAAACAACTGTTGGCTCCCTACGAAAGAGCTGCCACCTTAGGGTCCGGGCTGGCTCTAACCGGCGGTAAGCGCCTGCGACCACAACTGTGCCTGTTGGCTTACCGGCATAGCAGCGGTAACCCAGTGCCCACCCCGGCCGTCTATGAGCTGGCTGCTGCAGTGGAGCTGCTCCACTTAGCCACGCTAGTTCATGACGATGTTATCGATAACGCTGACTGTCGACGATCTGAACCCAGTGTGAATATTACGCATGGGAACAGGACCGCAGTGTTGCTGGGTGATTTTTTCTTCGGCTGCTTTTTAGCCGCGGCCGCCGACAGCAGCAGCGACATATTGTCCCTGTTCGCAGCTACCATTGGCAGTATGGTAGAAGGAGAATTAGCCCAAGCTCACCACTGCCGCAACCTTAACCTGACGGAAGCCGACTACCTGGACATTATCGAAAGAAAAACAGCAGCCTTAATTGCCGCTGCCTGCGAAGCGGGGGTCAGAGCAGCCGGAGCCAACCGGGACACAATTAACACCTTCCGCGGTTTTGGCCGAGCCTTGGGCTTAGCTTTTCAAATCCAGGACGATATCTTAGATTACATTGGTAACCCCGACCAGCTAGGAAAACCCCTCTACAAGGACTTGAAAGAAGGGGTCATAACCTTGCCGCTAATCCATGCCCTCAAGCACAGCCGGCACCGAAACGAACTGGCTCGCCTGCTGCTGGAACCTGAGCTTACGCCGCAAGCTATACCAAAAATAGCGGCGGAAGTTGCGGCGGCAGGTGGTATTAAGTACGCACAGCAGCGGGCAGCCCGATATCTTAAGGCCGCCCGGCAGGAATTAAGCCGGCTGGCACCGTCCCCGGCTAAGACAGAGCTGGAATGGTTGCTGCTTACTCTGGCTCAGCGCGAAACATGATGAACAACCCCATGTTGGCTCGACTACAGGCGCTGGGACTTATTATCCGGCTGCCAGCGGTAGTGGCCTACAGCGGTGGTGGCCTGTTGTTGGCGGCCGGACTGGCTGGACGGGAGTATCTCAGCGGCACTGCCGGGCTGAACATGTTGCTGTTAACACTGTCGGTGCTGCTGCTTCATGGTCTGGCAGCCCATGCCGTCAACGACTGGATCGACTGGCAGTCAGGCACCGATCGCTTATCACCCGGCCTTCTCTCCGGTGGATCAGGGGTTATTCCCCGCCGTCTCCTTAATCTCCTTGACTTGGTTCGTATCAGCGCTGCCGCCGTGATCCTGGCTTTAATCTTGGCCGCCGTTCTTGTTTATCGTCTAGGCTGGCCGGTAGTGTTATTCCTGTTGGTGGGGCTATGGTCAGTGGCCGCTTACTCTTTACCGCCGTTGCAGTTGGCTTACCGACCTTTTACGGGCGAATGGTTGTGCGCTTTCCCCGCCCTGCTGGCCGTTATTTGGGGCGCCCACTGGAGCATCACCGGCAAGCTGACCCGCCGCCTGATCCTGGCCAGCCTTATCTACAGCTTTATGGCCCAGGCCTGGGTAGCGGAACATCACCTGCCCGACATAGCGGCCGATCTGGCGGCGCAGCCGCCAAAGATCACCAGCCCGGCCTGGGTGA
Organism: Bacillota bacterium; assembly: GCA_012837285.1. Taxonomy (NCBI): domain Bacteria; kingdom Bacillati; phylum Bacillota; species Bacillota bacterium. Next base: position 8,818 of record DURJ01000195.1, on the reverse strand, counting down.
CACGCCGGTTCGGACTGCAAGCAGCCCGGTTGGTACCTGCCCTGTACGCCGCCTTAGGCCTGCCCCTGGTTATATACAGCCGCAGTCTTTATCGGCGGCCACAGATCATCCATGCCGGTTGGCCCGCCCTGGGCTCCATAGTGCTGGCACTGTCGGCAGCGCCTGATAATGTTCAAGCCACCACCGCAGCTGAGCTCCTGATGATGGCCCTGACTTTGGTGGAGGCCGGCTTGCTGATAGCCCTTATGTAGGTGGGGGGCCGAGCGAACTCTCCTTGAAACGGAGGAATCAATTATGCTCACTTTCTTGTATGCCTTCTTAGGCAGCCTAACCGCTTTTTTCTTTGCCGCAGTCATGTTGGTGGGAGCTCGTCGCAGCCTGGTTCATCTCTTGCTAACTCGAGCCTTGCCTTGGCGACGGATAAGGCCCCGAAACCGGGGCTGAATAAAACTATTCGGCCCAGCAAAACCTAGAAGTAGTAGCTTCCAAAGGGGGAAATAACTCTGAAAATCAGCGGCCGTAACCAGCTAAGAGGCAACGTAATATCAGTGGAAACTGACGGCATCATGGCTAAGGTAAAAGTGGACATTGGGGCCCAGAACATAATCACCTCCACTATTACCAAAGATGCAGTGGACGATTTGGCTATTGCCAAGGGCGATCAAGTGGGCGTACTGATCAAAGCCAGCTCGGTGATGATCACTAAGTAACCGCCAAAAATGTAAGGGGCTGCCGCCAGGCAGCCCCTTACATTGATCTATTAGTCAAACACTCCGGCCGACAAGTATCGCTCCCCTGAATCCGGGAAAATAACAACGATGAGTTTATCCTTATTTTCCGGACGGAGCGCCAGCTCCTGCGCTGCCCAGCAGGCTGCACCGGAGGAGATACCGGCTAAGATGCCTTCTTCTTTTCCCAGCCGGCGCGTCATGTCCAGGGCCATGTCATCGGTAACTTGTATTACTTCATCGATCACATCAGGATTATATACCTTGGGCACGAAATTCGGTCCGATGCCTTGAATACCATGGGGTCCTGGCTGCCCACCGGATAGCACCGGCGAGGCTGCCGGCTCCACCGCTATCGCTTTCAGCCCCGGCTTCTTTGCTTTCAGTGCTTCGGCGATACCGGTGATGGTACCGCCTGAACCGGCACCGGCCACCACTATGTCTACCTGGCCTTCGGTATCGTGCCAGATTTCTTTAGCTGTAGTCAAGCGATGAACAGCCGGGTTAGCCGGGTTCTCAAACTGCATGGGCAGAAAATAGCTGGGGTCGGCCTCGACCCGGGCTCTGGCCTCGGCAATGGCTCCGCTCATACCTTCGGCCCCCGGTGTGAGCACCACCTCCGCCCCCAGCGCCTTTAGAATCAATTGCCGCTCACGGCTCATGGTATCGGGCATAACCACTACGCAGCGCAGGCCCCGGGCCGCACAAGCAAAGGCCAACCCGATACCGGTATTGCCGCTGGTGGGCTCAATAACAACGGAGTCCGGCCCTAAACGACCGCTTCGCTCGGCTTCAGCCAGCATATTCACAGCAGCCCGATCCTTCACACTGCCCAGCGGATTAAAGAATTCTAATTTGGCTGCCACTTGGGCTCCGCCCGCCGGGATAACCCTCTGCAGCCAGACCAAAGGTGTCTTCCCCACTAGCTGGGTAACGTCAGCCGAAATCTTCACTTCTAAATCCCCTGCCTTTGTAGCCTAGACGTAGTCCGGCTCCATTAATAGCTGCTCTTTCAGTTCCTGAAAAATCTCCCGCACCGATTGTAACTTGTTGGCTCGCCAGGCGTTAACCCCGGCAAAAGCAAACCCCTGGCCCAGCTCGCCCCGCTGGGCATGGATCAAAGCCGCCGCAATACAATAGGGCGATTCTTTCGGCTTACAGGGTCTCAGACAATTATAGGCACAGCGAATCGGCCTCCATTCCCCGGCCGCGACCCGGTCGAGAAAAGCGTTTCTTATCGCCCGGCCGATCATCCCCACCGGGCTTTTGATCAGCACAATATCATCTGGCTTGGCCCGTAGATACTCTTGTTTGAACCCCAGGGAAGCATCGCACTCGTGGGTAGTCACAAAACGAGTCGCCATTTGTACGCCGGCCGCCCCTAACCGGAGCATCCGGCCGATATCCTGACCGGTCCAAATTCCGCCGGCGGCAATTACCGGGATCGGGCGTCCACATTTATCCTCGAACGGCTTCACCGCCTCTGCCACCGCCGGAACCAGTTTCTCTAAGGCATAATCCTCCGGGTGCTCTAACTCCTGTTGGCTAAAGCCCAGATGCCCGCCGGCCTTAGGACCTTCCACCACCATGGCATCGGCAAACCGACTGTGTTTCCTCTCCCAGTGCTTGCAGATCAGGGCTGCTGCTCGCGCCGAGGAAACAATAGGAGCCAGTTTCACATTTGAACCTTGAGCCAGCTCCGGCAATTGCAGCGGCAAACCGGCCCCAGAAAAAATAATGCCGATACCGGCCTGTATGGCCATGCGTACCGTCTCCTCGAAATTATTGATAGCCACCATGATATTGACCCCGAGAACCCCACCGGGGCTTTGTTCTCTCGCTTTCCTAATTTGCTCTACCAGCGCTTCCAAGTTAGCCCGCCGCTTGTCGCGAAGATAATCAATCCGGTAAAATCCTGTCTCTACCCCGGAAATAACCCCGACCCCACCACAATTGGCCACAGCCGCAGCTAAGTTGGCCAGGGAGATACCTACTCCCATGCCACCCTGAACCAGAGGAAATTCAGCCACTAGATCACCGATTCTAAGGGCCGGAATTCGCATGCACCATCATCCTTCTTGTGTAATTGTAACTGCAATCACTTTATCCCTTAGTATCAGATTTCTACTTCACCTTGGACCCTTTTTATTCTCCCGGATCGTCGGTTTTCCCTTGGTCGTCCGCCAGAGTTTTCCGGGCCATGGGTTGCGGTCTACCTCGGCCGTGGCGCCACCGCCTCCGCCCCATCTTCTCGCGTGCGTCAGAGGACTCATTTTGGCATTCAGGACAAATAATGTTTTCGGGAGTGTCCACTTCAGACTCCGACGGCAGTACAAACTTATGCCGGCAGCGGGGGCACTCATGACGCTCTACTAATTTATAGGTACCACCTTCTACCCTCAGCGCCAATCCTTCCGTGAGCATCCGGGCCACCTTTTCGTACGCATCGTTCAAGATCCGTTGAAACGTGGGTCGAGAAACCGACATCCGCTGAGCACATTCTTCTTGTTCTAGACTTTCCAGGTTCCGCAGACGAATAGCCTCCAGCTCTTCCAAAGACAACACAATTTCTTCTAAATCACGGCGGGGAACCCCCACCGGCTTAAATACCTGAACCGGTGGTACAAATTCCACGAAACGAATTTTTTTCGGTCTGGCCACTTAACATCCCGCCCTTATGCGCATTATCCACACCATACCGATTAGCAACAGGACCACGCTCAACACGGCCCTTCCATATCAAGGCAGGACTTTGTGCCTGCCGGTGAATTGCTGTTATTATACCACTTTTTTACCTCATTTCGAATAGCAACTGTCAAGATGTACTTTCTTGTAGTTGTGCCAACTAATTCGTCGTCTCTTCGCCGGTGTAGAGCTTCCGGCCGGCTCTGGATACTCTTTCGTAAACAGGTTCCAACACAGTAAGGAGCGCTTCGTCTCCATGCCAGAAAGGAAACTCCCCCACTTGCCTAAGCAGAGCCATAAATGACCCGAAAGCAGCGTCAGTTGTTATTAATGGTTCTTCCGCTAGCGGGCTGCCTTCCCAAAATATCTTGGGATCCACTGGCAGAACCGACTCCGATCCATGCTCTGCTATCAGGCCCGTCTCTAATCCATCCGGGGGTAAATCCCCCTGAGATGCTTCTCCCGGTAGCATGGTCATGAGCTCATCCCGATCCAGGCCTCTTAGTTTAAATATTAGGAAAGGGTTGCGGTCGAACTCCTCCCCCAAGAGATAGTAGACAGCGGCAATGTGTTTGCAAGGGTTGGACCAATCGGGGCAAGAGCAATCGGTCTTAAGATCTGCAGTCTTATTAGGGAATAAAGAAAGCCCCGCCTGCTCAAAAACGTCCTCAATATTACCCGGCATCTCCCCGGCCAGCAAGCTGGCCATAAGAAGCGGCTGCGCTATAAGGCAGGAGATCACTTTTTCCCATTGGGTCTGGGAAAAGGGAGCTAGCTGGATCTCAACCCGGTAGGGCCGCTTGCGGGAACCCTGCACCCTAGCCGTCACCCGGCCCTTACCCACATCAATGGATATAACTTGTCCCTGCCGGGCATAGCGGCGGCCGCGGGTGAGGCGAGCTCCCAAGCGGAAACTCTCTAGTACGGCTATCCACCTTTTGCTCCACCAATTTTCCACAAAGGCCCCGCGCTTAGATTTAGCCTTAATACCGCCCTGGACAGTTCGCGGCTGGCTCTCAGGGTAGCTAATAAAATTATCGTAGGCCATTTCGCATCTCCTCTACCAATCACCAATGGCCTCTTCCCGAAGAGCCATCAGCTGTTTGAACTCGGCACTGGTAAGCTTGGTTAACCATGATTCCCCGCTCCCGACAATATTCTCTGCCAGTTCAAGCTTGCGTTCGATTATTTCATCGATCCTCTCTTCAATGGTCCCCCGGCAGACAAACTTGTAAACCTGCACATTTTTCTGCTGGCCAATTCGGTAAACACGGTCGGTAGCTTGGTTTTCCACTGCCGGATTCCACCACCGATCAAAGTGAAACACATGGTTGGCCCGGGTCAAGTTTAGTCCAGTGCCCCCGGCCTTGATGGTCAAAATGAAAAAGGGAGGACCGTCCGGGCTCTGAAACAGATTTATCATCTGGTCGCGTTCTTTTTTGGCCACACCACCATGTAGAAACAGGGCTGGATAACCGAAGGTTTCCATCAGATATCGGTGCAGCAATCTCCCCATTTCTGCAAACTGAGTAAAGATTAGCGCCCGTTCCCCTGTAGCCAGTATTTCTTCCGCCATTTCGGTAAGGCGGATTAGCTTTCCCGATCGCCCAGCCAGCTTAGAGTTATCCTTTAAAAACTGGGCTGGGTGATTGCACACCTGTTTGAACTTGGACAGGGCAGCCAGAATCAACCCCTGCCTTTGGATCCCGTCGCTGGTATCTAAGGCCGCTTCAATGTCCTCGATCACGGCCGCATAAAGAGAAGCCTGCTCCTGGGTCAGAGAACAAAAGACTTTGCTCTCTATCTTGTCGGGCAGATCTTTTATAATACTTCGGTCTGTTTTCAGACGCCTTAGGATAAAGGGCCCGGTCATGCGCTTTAAGGTGGCAGTCGCCTCTTGGTTGCGCTGCACATGAATGGGAACGAGGAAAGAGCGCTTGAATTGCGCCTGATTGCCCAAGAGCCCGGGGTTTAGAAACTCCATCACCGACCACAGATCCCCCACATTGTTCTCCACCGGTGTCCCTGTCAGGGCGATGCGGTAGACTGCTGGCAGTGACCGGGCAGCCTGAGCCTGCTGGGTCAGCGGATTCTTGATATTTTGTGCTTCGTCAAGGATAACACCGTCCCACTGCACCTTCCGAAACAAATCCCCTTCCCGACCCAGCAAGGCGTAACTGGAGATAACCAGCGCCTGCTTTGCGGCGGCTTTCTTGAAGGCGTTGCCTTTCTTGCGGGCAGGGCCGTGATGCACCAGCAAAGGCAGCTCCGGGGTAAAACGGGCCGCCTCCTTTTCCCAGTTGGCAATAACCGATGTGGGGCAGATCAACAGCGCCGGACCGCAGCCGCCCTGCTCGTAGCGGTGCTGGAGCAAAGCTAAGCACTGAATGGTTTTTCCCAGGCCCATATCATCAGCCAGACAGGCACCGAACCCTATTTCACTGAGAAAGTTGAGCCAGGTATAACCCCGCAACTGGTACGGGCGCAACTGTCCCTGTAATCCCGGCGGCGAGGGTAGCTCTGGGCCCAGTTCCTTTCCGTGAAGCTGCTTCAGTACACTTGCTAACCAGCCGGAAGCAGTAACATTTTGCAGAGGAAGACTCTGCGGTTGGGTTGCTACCCCTAAGGAAAGCCGCACTACGTCCCGCGCCGTTAGCTGCTGGGACGCTTTCTTCTGCCAGAAATTGAGTGCTGCCTTGATCTCCCCAGCGTCCACCTCCACCCATTGCCCCCGCAGTTTTACCAAGGGGGACTTAAGCCGCGCCAAGGCCTCCAGTTCCTCTGCTGTCAGCACCTCATCCCCCAGCGCCACCTGCCAATCAAAAGAAACCACGTCGTCCAAACCCAAACCACCACCGGCTGAAAAGGGAGAGGAAACGGCTCGGCCGGTAACCGATAGCCGGGCCCTACTGCCTTGGCTCGTCCACCAGGAAGGAAGCATCACCGCAAAGCCGGCCTGCTTGAGCCAAGGGGCTTGATTACAAAGGAATTCAAAGGCAGCGTTGCTATCCAGGCTACACCCCGCTGGGATACCCGATTTGATGCTTTCTTCTATTTGGGGCGAAAAACAGGCCGCCTGGCCCAGGGCGGTGAGGATGAACTCCCGCCGTGCGGCCAAGTTTTCGCCTGTGATCTTTGGCTTTACCCTACCCTTCCAAGCATCCGGAACAGGAATCAAAAGACTGGGGTCTGCCTTAGCTTGCAGGAGATAGCGCACCACCCAGGTTTCATCGTCAGTCCTGGATTCCACTGGGTCCGGCTCCTCCAGCCGAAAACAAAAGCGATAAGGTGCCGCGGCCAGAGTATAGACCAGGCGGCGCCATTCCTTAATCTGATAAGTAAGTTTAACTAGCTCGGCTGGGTCTCCAGGAAGAGATCCCGACGGTGCCTTCAGTGCTGCCAGCCACCGCTGGTGAACACTGGTTTGGCTGGCTGCCCGGCCACGCCTTTTTCCTGCTTGGCCCGGCAGCAACATAGCTTCCTGGCGAGCTAGAGCATCGATCAGCAGGGCCGAGAAGCTGAGCACCACAGCTAGGGCCTGAGTGTCAGGAGGCACATCAGGCAAAGTTAAGCAGTAGCAGGCTGCCGGCATCCTCTGCGCCAAGGCAACCAGGCTTTCCATATCATCGCCCGACAGCACCGGCTCCCAGACGGCAACATAGCCATTTGACTCCTGCTTTACCCCGGGCAAAAAGCGGCCCCGGGCCGCCAGGGAACCCGTAAAGCGCAAGGCCTGCGCCCAAAACAAGATATCGGACCCAAGCACCACTTTTGGCACCAGGTTCCGGCGTTCGGCGCAAGCCGTAAGCAAAGAAATCACTTCAGCCGGTAGCAAGCGCAGAGCCGTCACTTTCCACGGTCGGATCTCAAGCTCCTGGCCCTCCGGAGGCAGTTGGCCCAGCAGCAAGCTCGACCCCACCGGTCCATTGACCCCAGAAGGGAGCCAGGCCGTCATAGTCGTCTCTTTCTTATCTCCTATTTCTATTCCAGCTGCCGCCAAAGCTAGTTCCAGTTTCGCCCTGGAAACATCAAACGGCGACGGCAGCAGCTTAGGTTTTTTGGGGGGACGTCCGCGCCGCTTGGGAAGAGATTCCACCGCTGCCTCCCCCCACAAAAAGCAATTTCCAGCAAAGCAACTCAAGTGCAGGATAATCATTTCTTACTCCTCGTGTATAAATATGTTTTTGTCTCTCTGGCGAAAACTACCACAAAGAGATCATCGCTTTTCCCCCGGATAGAGTCTTTCGACGGCTCTCGGCGCGGTTCCTGCATTATTTTCAAAGGTCTTAGGCCCAATATAGCCACTATTGTTGGCATTTTGTCGGCCTATGTCTGTTTCCGACGACTCAAAAGAACCTTTTCTCCATTTTTTCTATTTCCCGCTCAATAAATTCTTGGCTGCTGTCCTGCTCTTTTAACTGCCTTACCCTTTTGTTGATAAAATATTTGACCGCCTTAGCATGGACAGCCGCCGAGAAGACAAGACGCAGAACCCGGCCACGGTGGCCCAAATCTGAAATGGGAAGGATATTGTTGTAGGCAACATCCCGCAGGGGAGGCTCCTGGCCATCTCGTATCCAGCCTTCTACATTTGGCCAGCCCACCGGGAGGATAAAATTTCCGTCATCATCTTGGCGTATTTGCCTCTTGTCGATGCTTTCGCCGGTGCTGCGCCTCCAAGGATTAACCTCTTCTTCGATAAAATTAGCCGGTAGGCTGTCAAATAAAGGCGCAGATAGATAGGTAAGTCTAGGCATGTTCTTCTTAATGACCCCCAGGAAAAAATCGTCTTGGCGGCCAGAGTAGGCATTGTAAACCACAAACTCGCCAATAGCCCTTGATTCCATCTGGTGTACGAATCGCTGTTTGTCTTCTAATATCTGTAGATAAAGAGGGAGATAAACGATTACACCAGCGGAAACGATCTCTTCCTCACTAAGGTCAAATATGTTTGCGTCTATTTTGATGTCCAGCATCTCCTGGGGAAGATTATAATAATGCCGCTCATATCCTTTCAGCCGCAACAGGCTCTTTAACTTATTAGGGGAAAAATCCTCCCAGGCATCAATGAGATTAAGATGTCTAAATCCTCTTTCTTCCGGAAGCGAGATAAATGCGGCTTCCCGGCCTTTGTAATAACGGGCCGGCAAGGGTTCCAACGACAAAGCATCAAAATAAAGCCTGCGGGCGCTTCTTTCTATTTTGTACTTTTCCCCGGCGCGGATTGAATCCTGCCCCAGAGGTGAAAGGGATAGTCTCCCCTTATTATCCTCAGCCAGGTGCCCAATGGACCGAAGATAATCAACCACGTTATCCCCCAGATGCCGCATATCTTTAATTCCCATGGTAGTATAAAGCTTTTCCCGGTTATCAATTTCTGTGTACTCGAGTAATAATTCCATATT
>DURJ01000194.1 GCA_012837285.1 Bacillota bacterium | reverse complement strand
TACGATTTGGTCTCGGTGACAAGCCGGGACTTTGCTTTTGCCCGGTTGGTAGAGGAGAATTTTCTTTGGTGTAGAAGTAATACTACCAAGGAGAGGCCTGGCTGCTGGTTAAGACCTCTACTTGATCTGCGGTACAATTGGGCCGGCGGAACATATAAATTGGTGAGGAGGTTTCCCATTTTGAGCGTCAAGGTAGAGCAAGTGGAAAAAAACGTAATTTGCTTGGAAGTAGAGGTGGACAGTGATAAGGTAAACGCAGCTATCGTAGCAGCTGTACGTTCTCTGGCCCACAGGGTTAAGGTGCCGGGGTTCAGGCGGGGCCGAGTTCCTAAGAATATACTGGAACTGACGGTGGGGAAAGAAGCAATCCTTGACGAGGCCCTGGAACTTTTGGTGCCGAAAGCATATAGCCAAGCTGTGGAAGAACAGGGTGTGGAACCCATTGACAGGCCACAGGTGGAAGTGGTTACAATAGAGGAAGGCGCTCCGTTGGTGTTCAAGGCGACAGTGGAGGTTAAGCCGGAAGTGACGCTGGGGGAGTACAAAGGTCTGGCCATTAACAAGGAAAAAGTTGTGGTTACGAAAGAAGAAGTGGAAGACGTTCTTCAGAATCTGCGGGAGCGGCAAGCTACCATGGAGGCCTCTGAAGATGAACCTGCCGATACAGGGGACTTGATAATGGTGGACTTTTCGGGTACAGTTGATGGGCAGCCGTTTGAAGGTAGCCAAGCCGAAAATATGCCCCTGATAATTGGCACGCCGGGATTTTACCCTGGTTTGGGTGAACAACTGGTAGGGGCCAAGAAGGGCGACAGCCTGGAAGTTAAGATTGCTCTTCCGGACGATTTTCGTGTAGCTGAGGTAGCCGGCCAGGAAGCAGTGTTTAGTGTGGTCGTAAACGATGTTCACAAGAAACGTCTGGCCAATTTGGATGACGAGTTTGCTAAAGATGTAAGTGAGTTCGACACCTTAGAGGAGCTAAAAGCTAACCTTGAAAAACGCTTACAGGAAGTAAAAGAACAACGCGTCCGAGAGAAAATGGAAACCCAGGCTATAGAGCAGGTTATGGAGCGCACGGAGGTAGAAGTACCGGCTGTAATGGCCACACGTCGAGCTCGTACCATGTTGCGTAATTTTGCTCATGAACTGGAACACCGGGGCGTGACGTTAGAGAAGTATTGTGAGTTCAAGGAGACGACAGCGGAAAACATTGAGGAGGAGTTTCTTCCTGCAGCCCGCGAATCGGTGAAACAAGAACTGATCCTGGATGCCATCGCCAAAAAGGAGAATCTCACTGTGACCCCGGAGAAGCTGGCCCAGGCTTTAGACAGCTTGGCAGCCGGTGTAAAGGACCCGGAGCAGGCTAAGGAGCGCTGGAGTGAGGATGGTACTCAGGAAGCCATGGCTGTCAGCTTGTTGCGCCAGGAGGCCGTTGACTTATTGCTACGGGAGGCAGCGGTGACTGAAGTTGACCCGGAGGAAGATACCAGTACTGCTGTGGATGAAGGCGAGACGGCGGTTGAGTCTGAGCCGGTGGAAGCGAAAGAGTAAAGGCAGAGCAAGTCGGGAAAACTGCTCATATGATTTTGTTAACGAAGCACAAATTGAGGGGGTGCCGATATATGACTTTAGTACCAATGGTAGTGGAGCAGACAAACCGGGGTGAACGCGCCTATGATATCTATTCACGACTGCTCAAAGACCGGATTGTCTTTTTAGGCAGTGCTATCGATGAGGCAGTAGCCAACACTGTTATTGCCCAGCTGCTGTTTTTGGAAGCTGAAGACCCAGACAAAGATATTTTCCTGTATGTGAATTCTCCAGGTGGAGAGGTGCCGGCTGGGTTGGCTGTTTACGACACCATGCAGTATATTAAGCCCGATGTGAGCACTATTTGCATGGGCTTGGCCGCTAGCATGGGGGCTGTACTTTTGGCCGCCGGCGCTAAAGGGAAGCGATTTGCACTGCCCAATGCTCGGATCATGATCCACCAGCCCTGGGGAGGCGTGAGGGGCCAAGCTGCTGATATTGCTATTCACGCCAAAGAAATTCTTAGAACTCGTGAACGCTTGAACGATATTTTAGCCCAGCATACCGGTCAACCGTTGGAGCGTATCCAGCGTGATACCGATCGCGATTTCTTTATGTCGGCCAACGAGGCCAAGGAATATGGTCTGGTCGATGACGTGATGGCGCGGAGAGGTGGCAAGGGATAAGGGGGGAGAGCCATGTTTAAGTTTAACGACGAAAAGGGCCAGCTTAAGTGTTCGTTCTGTGGTAAAGCGCAGGAGCAAGTGCGCAAACTGGTAGCCGGTCCGGGCGTCTACATCTGTGATGAATGTATTGAGCTCTGCAACGAAATTATTGAGGAAGAACTATCCGATGACATGGAGCTAGAGCTCAAAGATATCCCCAAGCCCAAGGAAATTGCCGCTATCCTTGATCAGTATGTTGTTGGCCAAGAACGGGCTAAGAAGATTATGGCTGTGGCGGTGTATAACCACTACAAGCGCATCAATGTGGGTGCGCGGGTGGATGATGTAGAATTGCACAAGAGCAACATTGTTATGCTGGGGCCCACCGGCTCAGGCAAAACACTGCTGGCTCAGACGCTGGCTCGAATCTTAAATGTACCGTTTTCTATTGCCGACGCCACTTCGCTGACGGAAGCCGGCTATGTGGGCGAGGATGTGGAGAACATTCTGCTCAAACTGATCCAGAATGCCGACTACGACATTGAGAAGGCGGAGCGGGGCATTGTTTATATCGACGAGATCGACAAGATTGCGCGCAAGTCGGAGAATCCGTCCATTACTCGCGATGTTTCCGGTGAGGGTGTGCAGCAAGCCTTGCTGAAGATCCTGGAAGGTACTGTGGCCAGTGTCCCTCCCCAAGGAGGCCGGAAGCATCCCCATCAAGAGTTTATCCAAATCGACACCACCAACATTCTGTTCATTGTGGGCGGTGCTTTTGAAGGCGTCGCCAAGATTATTCAAAAACGGATGCAGCAGAAAACTATGGGGTTTGGGGCAGAAATTAAGAGCAAGGCGGACCTGAAAGTGGGCGATATTCTCAAGCATATTATGCCGGAGGATCTGCTCAACTATGGAATGATTCCCGAATTTGTCGGCCGAGTTCCGGTTATTGTCACCCTGGATGCTTTGGATGACGAGGCCCTGGTGCAAATTCTTACCGAGCCGAAGAACGCCTTGGTACGGCAGTATCAGAAGTTCTTTGAGCTGGACGGGGTGAAGCTGGAGTTCGAAGCGGACGCGCTCAAGGCGATTGCCGAGGAAGCTATCAGACGCAAAACCGGTGCCCGGGGGCTCAGGGCCATTATGGAAGAAGTTATGCTGGAAGTTATGTACGATATACCGTCGCGCAATGATGTGATGAAAGTTCAGGTAACTAAGGACGCCGTGGAAAAACGTGATCCGCCCATAGTAGTGCTGCGAGAACGCAAGGGAAGAAAAAGAGAAGCTTCTGCTTAGAGCTCGGGTTACCGAGCTCTTTCTTTGATAAATCCCCACCGCCACGGAGATAATAGAAGTGATGCGGAAGGGAGGTTAAAGTATGGCCCTGACCCCGGGTTTGGGCAGCTTCTTAGGGGTTGTCCAGATTTTTTTTGCTATCGTTATCGGTGTCTACTTTTGGAACCTGCTTCGCTCCCAACAAGGAAATAAGGTTGCCGTAGAGCGTGAGTCCCGCAAGGAACTGGATAAGCTACGGGAGCTGCGGGAGATCTCGCTCAGTGAACCTTTAGCGGAACGAACCCGCCCCAGCACATTTGAAGAGATTATCGGGCAGGAACAGGGGCTGAAAGCTCTAAGGGCAGCGCTTTGCGGGCCCAATCCCCAGCATGTTTTAGTGTACGGTCCACCTGGGGTGGGTAAGACAGCCGCTGCCAGGCTGGTATTGGAAGAGGCCAAACTAAATCCGCTTTCCCCCTTCCGGAGCGATGCTAAGTTTATCGAAGTGGATGCTACCACCGCCCGCTTCGACGAACGGGGGATCGCCGATCCGTTGCTGGGCTCGGTGCATGATCCCATTTATCAGGGAGCCGGGCCACTGGGCATTGCCGGGATTCCCCAACCTAAGCCTGGGGCGGTTACCAAGGCTCACGGCGGGGTGCTTTTTTTGGACGAAATCGGGGAGCTGCATTCTATCCAGATGAACAAGTTGCTCAAGGTTCTGGAAGATCGGGTGGTCTATCTGGAGAGCGCTTATTACAACTCCGAAGACAGCAACATCCCCAGCCACATCCACGATATTTTTAAGAACGGATTACCGGCGGATTTTCGCTTAGTCGGGGCTACTACCCGCTCCCCGGATGAATTGCCGCCGGCGCTAAGATCGCGCTGCGTAGAAGTGTTTTTTCGGGCCTTATTACCGGAGGAAGTGCGTATTATTGCCGCCAATGCCGCGAGTAAGATCGGCTTTCCCTTAGAAGAGGGGGCGGTGGACGTGGTGGCTCGTTATGCTTGCAACGGTCGCGATGCTGTTAATATCATTCAGATTGCGGCTGGCATTGCTCTGGGTGAACAGCAGGCCCAGATCCAGACCCAGATGGTAGAGTGGGTGGTAAACAGCGGGCAATATTCTCCCCGTCCGGATCGGCGGGTGCCGGCTGTTCCGCAAGTGGGCTATGCCAACGGGCTGGCTGTTTACGGTACTAACTTGGGCATGCTGTTGGAAATCGAAGTGACGGTGTTTCCGGTGTCCAAGGGCAATGGACGGCTAACCGTTACCGGGGTAATTGAAGAAGAAGAAATGGGACGGTTTGGTCATGTGGTCCGCCGCAAGAGCACGGCTAAAGAGTCAGTAGCCAATGTGCTTACAGTGTTGCGCCTCTACTTAAATTTTAATCCAGGCGATTTTGATATCCATGTAAATTTCCCCGGTGGTATGCCGGTAGATGGACCTTCAGCCGGGGCCAGTATGGCAGTGGCGATTTGCTCGGCCCTTACTGGGGTGCCAGTGGACAATAATGCTGCTATCACCGGCGAAGTATCCATTCGAGGGCAGATTAAGCCGGTAGGCGGTATTACGGCCAAAATAGAAGCTGCTCGGGCTGCCGGGGCCAACAAGGTGATTATTCCAGTTGATAACTGGCAGGAAATCCTGGCTCACTACTCAGGAATTCAGGTTGTACCGGCCGGGACCTTGGAGCAAGTATTCAAGGAAGTATTGGTGCGAAGCGGTCGCCCGGACATAGAGCTGGCCAGTCTCAGGCCGGCTGCTTCCAGCTAAGCCGGGCGCTTCTTTTTTGCTGGTCTTATGGTACAATGGAGATGAAAAACGACTTTAAAGAGCCAGAGGGTGTGACCAACATGAAAGCATCGAAACGTGCACTACCTCTCCTGCCCCTGCGGGGCATACAAGTGTTTCCTTACATGGTAGTCCATTTAGATGTGGGTAGGCCTAAATCTATTGCGGCTATGGAAGAAGCCATGGTACAGGATAAACAGCTATTGCTGGTAACTCAAAAAGATCCCCGGGTGGACGAACCTGAATCCGGCCAGATCTATCAGGTAGGTACTGTGGCCGAGATCAAGCAGCTGCTGAAGATTCCCGGGGGCACCATGAGGGTTTTGGTGGAAGGGCTGGCTCGGGGTCGTATCATGTCGATCGAACAGACCGACCCCTTTTATTTGGTAGACTGTGAAGAATACGAAGAAAAAGAGATTGAGGACAGCGCCGAGATCGAGGCCCTGATGCGGGGTATAGTTTTCTTGTTTGAGCAATATGTGAAGCTGTCGAAGAAGATCCCGGCCGAAACAGTGGTGTCCATAGTTACGGTAGAGGAACCGGGGCGGTTGGCCGATCTGATCGGAGCTCATCTTAATCTCAAGCAAGAGGACAAGCAGAGACTATTGGAAGCGGTCCAGTTACCAGACCGGCTGGAAACCCTGTATTCTTTTCTCAGCCGGGAGCTGGAGATCTTGGAACTGGAGCGGAAGATCGGCGCTCGGGTTCGTAAACAGATGGAGAAGTCCCAGCGCGAGTACTATTTACGCGAACAGCTTAAGGCGATCCAAACGGAGTTAGGAGAGCGAGGAGAAGAGGCCAACGAAGCGCTGGAATTTGAACGCCGCATTGCCGAGGCGGACTTACCGGACCAAGTGCGCGAAAAGGCCGAACGCGAAGCCGACCGGCTGGGAAAAATGCCGCCCATGGCTGCCGAAGCTGTGGTGGTGCGCACATACGTAGAGTGGCTGTTAGCTTTGCCATGGAATAAGACCACCGCCGACCGGTTGGATTTGGACCGGGCTGAACAGATTCTAAACGAAGACCATTATGGTCTAAAAAAGGTTAAGGAACGAATTCTGGAATATCTGGCGGTGCGGAAACTGGCGGAGAAGATGAAGGGTCCGATACTTTGTCTGGTGGGACCGCCGGGAGTAGGCAAGACTTCCTTGGCCAAATCAGTTGCCTGGGCTTTAGACCGTCGCTTTGTTCGTGTTTCTTTGGGGGGTGTGCGGGATGAAGCCGAGATTCGTGGCCATCGCCGCACTTATGTGGGCGCTTTGCCGGGGCGAGTAATTCAGGGAATGCGCCAGGCCGATTCCAAAAACCCGGTCTTTCTGCTCGATGAGATCGACAAAATGAGTATGGATTTCCGGGGCGATCCGTCCGCTGCCTTATTGGAAGTGCTGGATCCCGAACAGAATCATGCTTTTAGTGATCACTACATTGAGTTGCCGTTTGATTTGTCCCATACCATGTTTATTACTACGGCCAACACCACCCACAACATTCCCCGGGCGCTGCTAGATCGGATGGAAGTAATTAGTTTGCCGGGCTATACGGAGGAGGAAAAACTCCATATCGGCCGCTCTTTTCTTCAGCCCAAGCAGCTCAAAGAGCACGGCCTTAGGCCGCAGCAGCTGACGCTGTCGGATAACACCATTAAGGGCATTATTCGAGAGTATACGCGCGAAGCCGGGGTACGCAATTTGGAGCGGTCTATTGCCGCCTTGTGCCGGAAAGGTGCGCGAGAAATCGTGCAGGGCAAGAAGCAGAAGATAAATATTACCTCGCGCAACTTGAATGTTTATTTGGGCTCTCCCCGTTTTCGCTTCGGTACGGCTCAGAAGAAAGATGAAGTGGGAGTAGCCACAGGCTTGGCTTGGACTGAGGTGGGCGGTGATGTACTTAGTATTGAAGTGAGTATCATGGGCGGCAAAGGCCGTTTAACCCTCACGGGGCAGTTGGGGGATGTGATGCGGGAATCGGCTCAGGCCGGCTACACTTACATCCGTTCACGAGCCGCCGCCTTGGGTATTGCCGACGATTTTAATGAAAAACAAGACATTCATATCCATGTGCCTGAAGGAGCCATCCCCAAAGATGGCCCGTCAGCCGGCATTACCATGGCTACAGCCCTGGCTTCGGCGTTGACAGGCCGGCCAGTACGGGCTGACGTAGCTATGACCGGCGAGATTACCCTCCGGGGCCGGATTCTGCCGGTAGGGGGTATAAAAGAAAAAGTCCTGGCGGCTCACCGGGCCGGGATCAAAACATTGATCCTGCCGGACGAAAACCGCCGGGATTTAGACGAGATTCCGCGCCATGTGCAGCGCAAGTTGAATTTTGTGTTCGTGGAAAATATGGATCAGGTGCTGGAGCAGGCTCTAAAGTTGGGGTAGGGGTGGGTCTTTGTGCCTGCCCGAGCTGTCTCTTGGTATGCCGTAGGGAACACCCTTCGGGTGCAAGCTGGCCTCGGTGCCGTTCCGAAAACCACGCCTCATAGCCATCGCGTAGGGAAACCGGGGTTCAGTTCTCCGGTTTCTTTTTTCGACCGCGGTAGATATCGTCGCTGGTAAGGCCGCGAATTTTGGC
>DURJ01000193.1 GCA_012837285.1 Bacillota bacterium | reverse complement strand
CGGAACGCTGGGCTTTCAATTGCTCTTAAGCGGGCCTGCCGAAGAGATTCTGTATCGGGCGCTCCCCATTACAATGCTCGTACATGTATTGGAAAAGAGCGTAAAAGTGAAGTGGGGCATTACATTAGAAACACTTATCGCCTCTTTCTTGTTTGCAATCGCGCATATGAAATGGTCTTTATTCCCGTTTACCATAGAAGCGAATTACTTTCGGCTGTTCTATGCTTTTGTGTTAGGCACTATCCAGGGGAAAGCATACCAAGATAGCCGCAGCATCGCGTATCCGATGCTCATGCACAGCATCAGCAATGTGCTGATGGTTGGAACAGGGTATTTGTTTCTCTTACTATGAGACAGGTGCATTATCAGAACCAAACAACTACAAACAGCACCTCAAACACGGGCCTGCACCAAAGCGTGCAGGCCCTTTTTGCTACTTATTCTGTCTTGGCTAGGTTGCTGTTACTGGGCCAGTCCCTTAACAGACGCTTTTCGCCGCTAATGTCTTGGATCGGCTTGATGTTTTGGCTGACTTCCATGGTTCCCATGTATTGGCCGTTGCCATCCCTAATGGCAAAATACCAGCTCCATGATCAGTTCTCTCAGAACCTTCTGTCTATACTCCCGATTGTTGATGGCCTCGCTCATATTATTCACTCCTTAATTTTTTACTATTATACCAAGGATTGTCAGCCTATCAAAATAGTATGTGCTGCCTCAGCCGCTATATTTCTAGTCTTAGCATGTAAGGGACTTATTTATTTTGCACCCCAATAAAAAAGGGACTGGTAAATAATACGCAGTCCCTAGGGTTGGGGTGTTTTTAAAATGGGATTAATCTTAGCTACTTCATTACAAAGTGAACCAGGGATACCAAGGCCAGGATATAGGTAAACCAGTGTACTTCTTTGTTTCGCCCGGCCACTGCTTTAACAATAGGGTAGGCCAGGAAACCGGCGGCGATTCCATCGGCAATACTGAAGGCGAAGGGCATAAACAACATAGTGACGAAGGCGGGGAAGGCCTCGGTGAAATCGTTAAAGTCGATATCGGTTACAGCACCCATCATGAGGACACCGACAATTACCAGTGCCGGAGCGGTAGCGCCGCTGGGAACGAGGCCGGCTAAAGGCGACAAAAAGAGGGATGCTAAAAAGAGTACGCCTACGGTGACTGCTGTCAGGCCGCTGCGTCCTCCTTCGGAAACGCCGGCTGTACTTTCTACATAGGTGGTAACGGTGCTGGTCCCGACAACGGCTCCCAATACGGTGCCGACGGCATCTACAATCATGGCTTCCTTTATTTTGGGGAGCCGCCCGTCTTTATCGAGAAAATCTGCCCTGGCACCGGTTCCCATTAAGGTTCCCAGGGTGTCGAAGATGTCAACGAAAGCAAACGCAAACACAGTCATAAAGCCAAGTTTAAGGGCTCCGGGAAGATCCATCTGAAAGGCGATAGGAGCCAGGCTGGCCGGGGCCCCGAAGATATCACCCAAGCTGGTTGGAAACGACCGGATCCCCATGAAGAAACTGACCACGGTGGTAAGAAGGATTCCAAGTAGAATAGCTCCTCTTACCCTCTTGGCCATAAGAACAGCCATGATTACCAGGCCTATTATAGCTAATAAAGTTTCCGGCTGGCTTAAATCGCCTAAGGCTACGATGGTGGCTTCGTCCCCGATAATAATCCCGGCATTTTTTAGACCGATAAAAGCGATGAAAAGGCCGATGCCGGCTGCTGTTGCTCGCTTGAGGCTAGCGGGAATGGCAGCATCAATATGATCGATGATTCCCAGTACAGACAGGATGAAAAATAAGATTCCGGAAATAAATACTACCCCCAAGGCTGCCTGCCAACCGGCCACCGGCGCAACGGCAAAGGCGAACATGGCGTTCAAACCCATACCGCTGGCTAAGGCAAAGGGGTAGTTAGTAGCTAAACCCATGAGAATAGTTGTCAAGCCAGCTGATACCGCTGTGGCTGTCATCACCGGGCCAAAGGGCATTCCGGCAGCGCTAAGGATATCAGGGTTAACAAAGAGGATATAAGCCATAGTCATAAATGTTGTCAGTCCGGCCATTAATTCGGTCTTGACATCGGTGTGTTTTTCTTGTAAACGGAAAAATTTCTCCACCTTGTTTCCTCCTCGTTCGTTATCTAACCTGTGGCCAAGGAGCTACATTATTGAGTACCGCCCCCTTAAAACATAGTTTGCCCAGACGGGGTTGCTTCAACAGAACTGTGAGCGAAACCTCCCCGCCTGGGCTTTTATCCCTTCGGTGTGCCTTGTAGTATCTGACAGAGAAATCACCTCTACAAGGCTGTACCACTCGGACCGGATCCAGCCAGGCCTTGTGCCGGCCCCAAGACCGGAACCCTAGGTACACTTTCCCTCATAGTCGGATGGTTTAGGGCCATCCGGTAGAAACTCCCGAGCCTTATTCGCGGGACTATATGAAGGCAACCTATTTATTTGCCCTCATCTTACCAAGCTTGGACAAGGCTGTCAAGAGAAAAGACGAATGTTATCGTAATTTTGGCGATTATCGTTCGCTAACGGAGATATCATAAGCATAGCCTAAGCGATTGGGTGAACATACTTATTGAAAAGAGGAGATAAGGAGTAGAATTTAGAAACAAGGAGAAACTTGGTAGTTAGTTTTACCAGGGAGGCGTAAGGATGAAAGAAAGTACTCAGGCAGTGTTTAAGCAAAGGGTCTGGCAGGAGGTGGACTGCTTAAAAGATCGGTTGGTTGGGATCAGTCAGGCTATTCATGCTTTGCCGGAGACGGGTGGGAATGAGGTGTTTGCATCCGGCTTGTTATGTAAAGAGTTAGAAGCAGTGGGCTTTTCTGTTCAGCCGGGGTACTTTGGCATTCCTACTGCTTTTCGGGCTGTCTTTCCAGGCCGGGCGGCTCGACCGGCGGTGGCCTTGTTAGCGGAGTATGATGCTCTGCCTGAGATCGGGCATGGCTGCGGACACAATATTATCGGGGCAGCAGCAGTGGGTGCGGCCTTGGCCTTGGTTTCCATAATGGCCGAAATAGAGGGTGTTCTTTATGTGTATGGAACACCGGCCGAGGAGACTAACGGGGCCAAAGTTCCGTTGGTAAAAGGCGGCGCCTTTAAAGATATCGATGCGGCACTGATGGTACACCCGTCGGGGTCTACGGTGCTGAATGCGCCGTCGCTGGCTATGGATGCGCTGGAGTTTACTTTTCATGGCCGAACTGCCCATGCGGCGGCGGCTCCCCAGGAGGCTTTGAATGCACTAGATGGGGTGATACTTACTTTTAATGCCATCAATGCACTGCGTGAGCATGTTCACTCTGACGTGCGCATTCACGGCATTATTACCAGCGGCGGTGTTGTGCCGAACCTGGTTCCGGAGGAAGCGGTGGCTCGGTTTTATGTTCGGGCCGGTACTAGACGGCGTTTGAACCAGGTGGTCAAAAGAGTTACTGATTGTGCTCGTGGTGCGGCTTTGGCCACGGGAACCAACCTGACAGTGAAGAACTTCGAGTATTCTTTTGACGAGATGCGAACCAACTCGGTGTTGGCTGAAGTGATGCAGGACAATCTAATTGCCTTGGGCGAAGATATTATGGACTGCGGTAAAGGCTTAGGATCTCTGGACATGGGGAATGTGAGCCAGGTAGTTCCCGCTATTCATCCGTACATTGCCATCGGACCGCCCAGTCTTGTCAGTCATACGCGGGAGTTTGCCCAGGCGGCTGGGGGACCGGGTGCAGTGAGAGGCCTTATTGTGGGTGCCAAGGCGTTGGCGGCTACGGCTCTGGATATTTTTCTCGATCCGGCTCTGGTTACAGCCGCCTGGGATGAACACAGGACTAACAAGGTGTTGGAACAGAAGGCACAGCCGGCAGGAGAAGGCCTTACCGGTGCCGAATGAGGCCAAAAAGCGAAGAGGGGGTATGGGAGTGGTTTCTCTCCACGATATTAACCAGGCCCAGAAACGGCTGCAGGGTTTTGTCCATCGTACCGAGCTTACCTACAGCCGTACTTTTAGTGAAATTGCGGGCAACGAGATTTACCTCAAGAATGAGAATCTACAAAAGACCGGCAGCTTTAAGATCCGGGGAGCCTTAAATAAGATGGCTACTTTGAGTGACCAGGAGAAGCAGCGGGGTGTGATCGCTTCTTCGGCCGGTAATCATGCCCAAGGGGTGGCCTTGGGGGCTACGCTCTATGGTATTTCGGCCACGGTGGTGATGCCGGCCGGGGCGCCGTTGGCCAAAGTGGCAGCTACCCGTGGCTATGGCGCCGAGGTAGCTCTTTACGGAACCGCTTATGATGACGCCTATGCCAAGGCCCGCCAGTTGCAGGCCGAGACCGGGGCCGTGTTTTTGCATCCCTTCGATGATCCCGAGGTTATTGCCGGCCAGGGGACCATTGGCGTGGAGATATTGGAGGATCTGCCGGCTTTGGACGCTGTGGTGGTGCCGGTAGGCGGAGGTGGACTTATTTCCGGCCTGGCGGTAGCGTTGAAGGAAATGAAGCCGAGCGTAAAAGTAATCGGGGTGGAAGCAGCCGGAGCTCCGTGTATGTTGGCTTCGATGCAGGCCGGACGCATAACCACTCTCAATTCGGTGGCTACCATTGCCGATGGGATTGCGGTTAAACAGCCGGGGGAGCTCACGTTTGGGCTGATCAGTAAATATGTGGATGAGATCGTTACCGTGGAAGATGAAGAGATTGCCAATGCCATCTTGATGCTGCTGGAACGAGCCAAGGTTGTTGCCGAAGGGGCTGGGGCAGCACCGGTGGCAGCTATACTGCAGCACAAGCTCAGTTTTACCGGTAAGAAAGTAGCCGCCGTGGTCTCCGGGGCCAATATCGATGTTAACATCTTGGCCCGGGTGCTGGACCGGGGCTTGATTAAGGCCGGACGGAAGGTCCAGTTTAGGATGATTATCCCCGATCGGCCGGGCCAACTGCAGCAGGTGTTGGCTGCCATTGCCGAAACCCAAAGTAACGTAGTTGGGATCAACCACGATCGGAGCAAAAAGAAAGTGGCTGTTGGTTACGCCGAGGTGGAGTTTGTCTTGGAAACACTGGACAAGGCTCATGCCGATGCTCTTTTGTCTATGCTCGCGGCCAAGGGGTACGAGGTAGAGGTTTTGTAGGCTTGATGCCAGTCCAGGTGCTGTTCCGGTACTGTTTGAGTTGTTGAAGCAGGAATTACGGCTTGAGCGTCAAATATATAGTCATGTCCATGAGCCGTGAACAGTTGTACATGGACGCGGAGGGAAGGAGGGGTGGGCGGGTTTTCGTTGGGGTTGTATTCGAACCGGAATCTAAGACGTGATCAAAGGAGGAAACAACGTGATAAAGAAAAGAGCAGGGTTGCTGGCATTTATGCTTATAGGCTTGTTGTTGTTTACTGCCGGCTGTACTCCCAAACCGGCTGAACAGGCCGCTAGCGATGTGATTCGGATCGGTGTGTTTGAACCCATGACCGGGGATTCCGCTGCCGGCGGACAAATGACCTGGGAAGGCATTGAGCTGGCGAAGGAATTGCACGGCGAAGTGCTGGGCAAGGAAGTGGAACTGGTTTTGGTGGATAACAAGACCGACAAAAACGAAGCTGCCAATGCTGCGATCCGGTTGATCGAAAAGGAAAAGGTGGTAGCTATTATCGGCAGTTATGGGAGCTCGTTATCCATGGCTGCTGGCCCCACTGTGATGGAGAAAAAGGTGCCGGCAGTGGGTTGCTCACCTACTAACCCATTGGTGACCAAGGATAACCCCTATTATTTCCGGGTCTGCTTTATCGACCCCTTCCAGGGGAGTGTTATGGCCCAATATGCTTATGAAGACTTAGGGGCCAGAACGGCTGTTATCGTCCGCAATGTGGCCGACGCCTATTCAGTGGGTTTAAACAACTTTTTTAAAGAAGCGTTTATCAAACTCACCGGTGACGACAAAGCAGTGTTGGCGGAGCTTGATTATCAGCAGGGAGATCAGGACTTTACCGCTCAGCTAACCAGCATTAAAAAAGAAAATCCCGACGTTATCTTTGCGCCGGGACCTTACAATGACGGGGCTCTTATGATAATACAGGCGCGGGATCTTGGTATTACGGCTCCTTTCTTGGGTGGGGACACCTGGGAGGCGCCGGAGTTTATTCAAATCGGGGGCCAAAATGTGGAGGGAGTGGCCCTATCTACACACTACAGTATTGATGCTGCTCCCACCGAAGCAGCCAAAGAATTTGTTGATGCCTATAAGGCCAAGTTCAACAAAGACCCCAATGCGTTTGCTGCCCTGGGTTATGATGCCTATATGGTTATTCTGGATGCCATTGAACGGGCTAATTCCTACGAGCCAACTGCTATTCGCGACGCGTTGGCGGAAACGGCAGGCTTCAAGGGTGTTACCGGGACGATCACTCTGGATGATAACGGCGATGCTACCAAGAGTGCCGTTATCCTGCAGGTGCAAGACGGTGCCTTTAAGTATCTGACCACAGTAGAGCCTAATTAGAGCGGCCGGGGACAGCCCAGGATAAAGCTGGCTGTCCCCAACATCTGCAAAGTGAGGCATGACCATGACTTTAACCATGACTTTAACTGAGTTCTTACAGCACTTGGCCAACGGCGTATCCTTAGGCAGCCTCTATGCCCTAATTGCCATTGGCTACACTATGGTTTACGGTATTATTCGGTTGGTGAACTTTGCCCATGGCGATTTGTTGATGGTGGCCACGTACGTGGCTTTTTATGGTATGATTTTGTTCAGCTTGCCGTGGCCATTGGCGTTTCTACTGGCAGTGGCGGTAACCACCTTAATGGGAGTTACCATCGAGCGGGTGGCTTACCGACCCCTGAGGGACGCACCGCGGATCACCGTGCTTATTTCGGCCATTGGCGTCTCTTTCTTGCTGCAAAATCTGGGGCTGGTGGTCTTTGGCGGCCGTTCCAAGGCTTTTTATGTGCCGCCCTTTTTTGCTGCTATTAATCATATCGGCGACACAACCGTACCCAATTTGGTCTGGTTTATTCCCTTGGTAACAGCATCGCTGCTCCTGGTATTGATCCATCTGCTTTATCGTACTCGGATCGGTATGGCTATGCGAGCCGTAGCCCGTGATTTGGACACAGCCCGGCTGATGGCCATTGATGTGGATCAAGTGATTTCTTTTACTTTTGTGGTCGGTTCCAGCCTGGCAGCTGTGGGGGGTCTGATGTGGGGATTGAAGTTTCCCCAGATTAACCCGCTGATGGGGGCTATGCCTGGGCTCAAGTGTTTTATCGCCGCCGTTGTGGGCGGGATTGGCAACGTTGCCGGTGCTGTGATGGGAGGCTTTGTTTTAGGTGTAGGAGAGATTTTGCTGGTGGCTTTCTTCCCGGATTTGGCCGGCTACCGGGATGCTTTTGCCTTTATACTCTTGATTTTTACTTTGCTCATCCGTCCCACCGGCCTCTTGGGTGAGCGGGTGGCAGAGAAGGTGTGACTATGGAACGAAACAATAATCAGTTGTATACCTTAATAGCTTTGGCCGTGCTGGCAGTGATACTGGTTTGGGCCCAAACCGGCTTTTTTGGTTTGATATCTCCTTGGGATCCATACACTGTCCGGATCATGAATTTGTGTGCTATTAACATCGGCCTTGGCTTGGCTCTTAATTTAGTCAATGGTTTCACCGGGCAGTTTTCCCTGGGCCATGCCGGCTTCATGGCGGTGGGAGCCTATACGGTAGCTCTTTCGATTATGTCACCGGCAGCCAAACAAATGAACTTTTTCATGGTGCCCCTGATGGCACCCTTTGATCAGATCCAGGTGCCGTTCTTGGCGGGGATTATTATGGCTGGATTATTAGCAGCGCTGTTTGGGCTGTTGGTTGGGGCACCGGTGCTGCGGCTTAAAGGTGATTACTTGGCCATTGCTACCCTGGGTTTTGCCGAGATTATTCGGGTGGTCATTATTAATATGAGAAGTCTAACCAACGGGGCGCTGGGACTGAAAAATATTCCCGGTTACACCAATTTGTGGTGGACAACAGCCTACGCGGGACTTACCATCCTGCTCATGGTTCGTTTGGTTGGGTCCAGCTACGGGCGGGCTTTGAAAGCCATTCGGGAAGACGAGATCGCAGCTGAAGCCATGGGCATAAACATCTTTTATCACAAGATGTTGGCCTTTGTGCTGGGCGCTTTCTTGGCTGGAGTGGGCGGTGGCCTGCAAGCTAGTCTCATTGGCAGTATTGACCCGGCTATGTATAAACTGCCGCTAACGTTCCAAATCCTTTTGATGGTGGTCTTAGGGGGTATGGGCTCGATAACGGGGACGGTGATCGCCGCCACCATAGTTACGGCGTTAATGGAAATCTTGCGCTTTGTGGAATCCCCACTGACGTTGGGTGCCATCCGTTTACCGGGTATTCCCGGCATGCGCATGGTAGTGTTTTCGTTGTTGCTGATAGTGGTCACCTTGTTCTACCGCCATGGTCTCATGGGCGACAAGGAATTTTCCTGGGATTTGTTGCTCCGACGGCGGCAGACGAAACAGGGGGTGACCCAATAAATGAAAGCACAAGCACTGCTTGAACTTAAAGATATAACCATGTGCTTTGGTGGCTTGACGGCAGTCAACAGCTTTAACTTGAAACTGCAACCAGGCGAACTGGTGGGACTTATCGGTCCCAACGGCGCCGGTAAAACTACGGTCTTTAATGTGATTACCGGTGTTTATCGGCCGACTGCCGGCCAGGTACGCTTGAGCGGGGAGGATATCACCGGTTTTCGACCGGATATAATTACCAAGAGAGGGATTGCCCGTACTTTCCAAAACATTAGGCTGTTTGGATCCCTCACAGTACTAGACAACGTCTTGGTAGCCCAGCACTTACACCTAGGGGTTTCAGCGGCAGAAGCTGTTTTGGGCCTGGAGCGCTACCGGGGCCGAGAAGCTGATATGCGTCGCCGAGCCCAGGAACTGTTGGCAGCAGTGGAGCTGGAGACTGTGGCCGCTGATCAGGCCACATCGCTGCCGTATGGACAGCAACGGAGGCTGGAGATTGCCCGGGCGTTGGCTACAGAGCCCCAAGTGCTCCTTCTGGATGAGCCGGCGGCAGGTATGAATCCAGCCGAGACCGTAGATCTGATGGAGTTTATCCAGCGCATCCGCCGGGAGTTTGGGCTCACCATTCTGTTGATCGAACATCAGATGCGTGTGGTGATGGGAATTTGTGAGCGCATTACAGTGCTGGATTACGGCCAGACCGTTGCTGAGGGGTCGCCGGCAGCCATTCAGCGCGACAGCAGAGTAATTGCCGCCTACCTGGGGGTGAGTCCGGATGCTTGAGATCAAAGACCTACATGTGCACTACGGCGGTATTCATGCCTTGAAGGGAATCAGCCTGGCGGTACCTGAAGGAAAAATCGTTACTCTCATCGGCGCTAACGGTGCCGGCAAGAGCACCACCCTTAAAGCCATTTGCGGATTAGTCAAGCCTTCAAGCGGCGAGATTGGCTTTGGCCAGGAGAGTCTGGTGGGACAGAAAACTGTTGACATCATTAAGAAGGGCATAACCCTGGTACCGGAGGGACGTCGGGTTTTTCCCGACCTTACTGTGCGCGAGAACTTGATTTTAGGTGCCTATGCCCGGTCTGATCTGAAGGCGATTGAAGGGGACATGGAGCGGGTAAACAGTCTGTTTCCTCGCTTGCAGGAGCGCCAGGGTCAGTTGGCGGGCACCTTGTCCGGCGGTGAGCAGCAGATGCTGGCCGTGGGTAGGGCTTTAATGTCCAGACCAGGGCTGCTGATGATGGACGAGCCGTCTTTAGGTTTGGCGCCGGTGTTGGTACAGGACATTTTCAATACCATTCGTCGCCTTAATGCCGACGGTATGACGATCCTGCTGATTGAGCAAAACGCCAAGGCGGCGCTTCAGCT
>DURJ01000192.1 GCA_012837285.1 Bacillota bacterium | reverse complement strand
GTTGAACTTATTGACGCTAGTCAATGGTTTATTTGTGGGGACTTCGATACCGTTCTTAGCAGTTTCGGTCGTGGGCAGGGTTGTTGCTGGTGTAGTGCAACTACTATGTTTTGGGGCGGCAGCCTTGGATTGAGGTGGAGTGGCTGTTGGTACAACGGGGCCATTTTTGGGGGACGCCGGGGCAGGACTGGAAGACAATGCTCCTAAAGGTGGGGTCGACTGCTGGCTGCATGCAGGGCATGTGTTCCTAGGCGAGCTTTTCTTGAGCGTTGTTACGGTTTCAGATACCTGTTGGCGCAGTTCCGCTTGGATCTTCTCAGGATTCGGTATTTGTACAGGCTGGTATTTGTGGTTAAGTGTTAGCTGACTCTCTGAAGTAGGCGAGGATTGCATTTCACCAGTTAACTTGCCTGCAATTGCTCCCGTGGCCGGCTTGTTGGACCTTTGGGCATACCCAGCCCCAGGGGGCTCATACGACAACTTCTTCGGTAACCCAGAGGAGGTTCTAGTTGGCGATGAAGAAAGGTCCTCGGTGGCAGTAACTTCCCTTTTTTCCCTTTCAATCTTGCGCATCATCCATCCGACCTTGAGGTCATGCACAAAACCTATTTGTCCAGGTGTACCGAAAGCCTCTTTTTGTTGGTTGGGTTTTAGCACTGCCGGTGTTTTGTTACCTTTGTGGTAGGGGTTGCTGTTCCTTGGTTTGTCAGTGATATTATCCAGATCTTGCAGCGCGGCTTTTGAAGGCAGTCTCTGGCTTTGTTGTGTGGCGTCACCGGTGCTTTGTTGTTTGCTCCGACCTAATTTGGTCCGTGAGCGCAAGAATAACCATAGTAAGAGAAGAATCAGAAGACGGACCAACTGCAAACGCCTCCTCACGGAATCTAGAGCATAATACTTCACTCAGAAAATCTGTATCTCCAGCGAGGTGTATATGTCACTGTTGCGGTAATGTCTGCAGTAAAGGGCACGGACGAAAGGCAGAAGTTGAATGAGTTACGTCATAGCAGGAATATTACAATATATAACATACTTCGATATAGTTTGATGCACTTCCTGCTACTCATCTGCAGATATCAGAAAAAACTAAGAGCTATTCAGTTGTAGCTCTTAGTTTTTAGTGTGCGCAGTAATACTTCTTCCAGAGGGGCATGTTACCTTCTATTTCTTGAACCGATAGAAGGAGTTTGCCTTTGTCAATTGTTCCTACTACCAACTCTTTGGGCTGTGGGAAACCTTGGGTGAAGGACTACAACAGCATTTCCCAGTTAGTCTCAATTGCAGGGAAAAAGCTTCCCTGCACGAAATAAGATAGCTAAGCCAGCGGAAAGGAGAACAGGTATGAAACTAGTAACTTATGAGAAACAAGGGGAAGTTCGTATCGGTATAGTTGTTAGCGACTTTGTAGTAGATCTTTCGGCGGGTATGGACGCCATTGGCGAGGGACGATACCTGCAGGAAGGCTGGGATATGAAGACGTTCTTGGCGCTAGAAAACGGACTAAAGTATGCACTTCAAGTGGAGCAAAAGGCGCAAAGCAACCCGAAGTGGCTAACAAAAGCAGGTGCGCCTTTAGACCAAGTGGTGCTGAAGGCGCCGATTACTAACCCTAACAAGGTCATCGGTATTGGCCTGAATTACCGTGACCATGCCGAGGAAACTGGCTTGCCGCTGCCGAAAGAACCGGTTATCTTCGGTAAATATGCAAACGCTATAATCGGGCCAGAAGAGAATATTCTCTTGCCCACTGGCCTAAGCGACCAAGTTGACTACGAAGCCGAATTAGCGGTGGTGATTGGCCGGCGCGCATCTAGCGTTGCTGAACAAGTGGCATTGGAATATGTGGCCGGCTATACCAATTTGAACGACGTTAGCGCTCGGGATTTGCAGATGCGTGACGGACAGTGGATGAAAGGTAAGTGCTTGGATACGTTTGCGCCCATGGGGCCGTGGCTAGTGACCAAAGATGAGATACGAAACCCGGAACACCTGAAGATAGAACTACGGCTGAACGGACAAACCATGCAGTCTTCGAACACACGGAATCTGATATTCGGGGTTTCCCATCTGGTATCTTTCTTATCTAAGCTTATGACCTTAGAACCCGGAGATGTCATTGCCACCGGCACCCCAGCCGGAGTGGGTATTGCCCGCAAACCTCCGCTTTTTTTACG
The DNA here is from genome assembly GCA_012837285.1 of Bacillota bacterium. Lineage (NCBI taxonomy): Bacteria > Bacillati > Bacillota > Bacillota bacterium. The sequence continues at coordinate 4,034 of DURJ01000192.1, read as the reverse complement.
CCCCGGGGACACAGTGGAGGTGGAGATCGAGGGCTTGGGCGTACTGAGAAATGGTGTGGCAACAAAAAGATAGAACAATATCTTGAGGGTTGACTGCCGTCACTGATCTTATTGAGCGCCACCGTTTGGGGCAAGCTTTCTCGAAGAGGAGGTATGCTGCCCATGAGGTCATTCACAGTTGATCCGCGTCCGCCTGTCTATCTTTCTCTCAGTGAGGAGCAGTGGGACAAGAAGATACAAAAGGCCCGGGAGCTGGGGTCCCCATGCCTGTTATGCCCTAGGCATTGCCGGGCCCTGAGATTTCAGCCATCGGAACCGCCTACTGTGGGCGTTTGTAAAACTGCCGACCGCGCCATTGTCTCCAGCGTGGGTCCGCACTTTGGCGAGGAACCGCCTCTTGTTGGCACCGGGGGCTCAGGCACAATCTTTCTTGCCCACTGCGATCTTAGGTGTATCTTCTGCCAAAACTACGATATCGCCCACTTAGGTGAGGGCCACGAGGTTAGCGACGAAGAGCTCAGCCGCATGATGCTCCGGGTCCAGGCCATGGGCTGCCATAACGTGAATCTGGTTTCCCCGACCCACGTGGTGCCCAATATCCTGGCTGCGGCAAAAATGGCGGCCAACAAGGGACTTAATGTTCCGATGGTGTACAATACTGGCGGATATGACTCCTTGGAAACCATTCGCCTTCTGGACGGCGTGGTGGATATCTATATGCCCGACATGAAGTACGGGGAGCCGGCGCCGGCCAAGGAGTTTTCGCTGGCGCCGGACTATCCGGCAGTGAACTTTGCCGCTGTCAAGGAAATGCACCGGCAGGTGGGGGATTTGATGCTGGATCGAGAAGGCGTCGCCGTCCGCGGTCTGTTGGTAAGGCACTTGGTCCTACCTGGCGGGCTGGCCGGTACCGAGAAAGTGATGCAGTTCATCGCCGAGAATATATCCAAGAACACTTACGTGAACATAATGGCCCAGTACCGACCCCACTATCAGGCCGTCGGCCACCCGGTGCTCGGGCGCAGAATCACAACTAAAGAATACCGGGAGGCGCTGGACATCGCCCGCAGGGCTGGGCTTGGTAGGGTGCAGGCGCTGTAATTGGGGATGCTGGCACTCCTCTTTTCATACAGCTTTCAGCATTGGAGCAATAGACAGTGAGGTAAAATGATATGCCCATGTCACCTAGTTTAAAAGGGGCCCTTCTTTTAGCCAGGGACTTCTATTTTCACCTTTAAAAATCATGATGCTGCGGCGCCAGTTGTGGTTATCTTCAGTGGGGAAGTCTTCGCGATAATGAACACCACGGCTCTCTTCGCGTCGAAGCGCGGAATTGGCGACCATGAGTGTGGTTAGGTATAGGTTTTCTGCCTCCACTGCTTCTTGAAATGCGTTCGGGTCCCGGGCACTGAAATTTTCCATGGTGGTGCCCAGTTCCTGCAGTTTTTCCAGAGCCAGCTTAAGCCCAGGGGCTGTGCGCAGTACTCCTAGGTAACTAGAGGATAGCTTTTGCAGTTGCTGCTTGAATTCTCTGGGGCTTTGTCCTGGGCTTTGATCCCACTTGTTACGGCGGGAGCTGATGTTTCCAACAGGAAGCTCCTTAGACCGTCTCTTGGCTTCGCGCGCATATGATGCCGCTGCTTTCCCGGCCCGTAACCCAAAAACTGCCAGCTCCGTGAGGGCATTGCCTCCGACCCTATTGGCCCCATGGACCCCTGCGGTTACTTCGCCACAGGCAAAGATGCCGGGGATCTTTGTTTGTCCCTCAGTGCCAGTGATAACGCCACCGCAGAAAAAGTGCTGGGTGGGCGCAACTTTAACCGGCTCGCGTCTAAGGTCAATTCTAGGGCGGGCGATGCGCGCCAGATCAGCCACAATACCGCTGTCCCAGGCTGCTTCCGGTAACAGGTTAAGGTGTAGAAAGGCGCCCCGGCCGGCTGCAATCTCTTTCGCTACTGCCCGGGCCGAGCGATCGCGAGCGTATCGACCCGCTCCGGCTCCGGATTCTAGGCCCCATTCGGGCAGCTTCTCTTTGATAAACTCTTCTCCTTGATTATTGGTAAGGGGCACCTTGTCAATGAGTGCAATTGGGATAAGACAACCAGGCAGCTCTTCGTCGGCAAAGCTTAGAGGGAAGAATTGAACAAACTCCATGTCTTTCAATTCAAGTCCCAAGTTGTATAGTAGAGCATAACCATCACCGGTGGTACGGACAGGGTTATCTGTCCGGGCATAAATCTGCCCGGCACCGCCGGTGGCCACTACTGTCGCCTGTGCGGCAATCTGTGTTTCGGTACCGGTTACAAGGTCAAGATATTCTACCCCTAAGGCCCCATGGGCGTCAGCGAGAATGTCTGTGACCAGGGCTTGTTCTCGCACTTGAATGTTAGGGTTATTTTGTATTGCTTGCACCAGCGGTAGAGTGAAGGCCGTCCCAGCTACCATCTCCCGTGCAGCGTACGGGACGACTGAAGCCAGACCAGGGGTTATTTTGAATCTTGCCCCGTAGGCCTCAAGACCCCGTACCGCGTCCGGACCCTCGGCAGTGAGAATCTCCACTAACTTCCGTTCATTGATCCAGCGGCCTGTTTCCCTGGTTATTTCCCGATGCTTGTCTGGATCAAACCCGCCCACTCCCAAGCTAAAAGCGCCATGGGACACAGCCGTGCAGTTTCCCAGTCCCAGCTTGGATTTTGAGAGTACAAGAACATGGCTGCTGGCCTCGGCAGCGCTTAAGGCGGCACACAAAGCCGCACCGCCACCACCGATAACAACAACGTCCCACATTGTCGGGGCCTCCTTTTCATCAAGACTATATGGGATATATTGGCGGGACCATTCCAATAATCCTTCACCGCTGAATGTTCATTATAGAGGGAATTGCTGCTATCCAGGCAGGAGGACGTAAATAGACGGCGAATATAGAAGTGTCAGCCTAGTTGCGGACTAGATCGGTAACTTGAGCTGTCAGAAGGTTTCGAGCTGTTGGGTAACTTCTAATGAGCTACTTAGAATGGGGGCTGCTGGCAATGATTATTTTGAAGGAGATGGCAAGTTACGGTCACGAACGGATAGTTTTCAGTTATGACGAGGGGTCTGGACTTCGTAGCATCATTGCTGTCCACAGCACGGCACTGGGGCCGGCTGTGGGTGGGTTGCGCATTTGGCCGTATCAAACCGAGGAAGAAGCTCTATTTGATGTCCTGAGACTGTCACGGGGTATGACGTACAAGAACGCGGCCATGGGTCTGGATTACGGTGGCGGCAAAGCCGTTATCATGGTGGATTCTAACGAAGAAAAAACAACAGATATGATTCGCGCTTTTGGCTGGCTGGTGGAGAGTCTAGGCGGAAGCTATGTTACCGGTGAGGATGTGGGGTGCTCGCAAGAAGATATCGGCGTGATTATGGAAGAAACCAGCCATGTGATCGGAGTTCCGGGCAAGAGCGGCAATCCTTCTCCGGTCACTGCCTACGGTGTCTTTTATGCCATGAAGGCAGCCGCTAACCATTGCTGGGGCAGTGATGATCTGAACGGCAAAAAGGTTGTGGTGCAAGGGGCAGGAAACGTCGGTCTCAGCCTAATTGAGCAACTCTTGGAAGTTGGGGCTACCGTATACGTATCGGACATCATGGCAGACAAGGTAGACCGAGCGGTGAAACTTGGTGCCACCGCCATTGAGGAGGAAGCGGTGTTTTCCACGGAAGCCGATATTTTCGCACCTTGTGCCCTGGGCGGTATCTTAAACGATGATACCATTCCCCAGTTTAGGGCCGAGATCATTTGCGGCTCGGCCAATAACCAGTTGCTGGAGTCTAAACACGGCCGGATGTTGGCTGAGCGGGGCATATTGTATTCACCGGATTTTATTGTCAACGGTGGCGGGGTAATCAATGCGGCCGAAGAAATGGCTTCCGGCGGCTACAACAAGGAGCGGGCCCTGGCCAAAGCAGCTAACATCTATAATATTCTGCTTCAGGTATTTGCTCTGGCCAAAGAGAGAGACATTCTTCCCTACGAAGCCGCTAATGCG
>DURJ01000191.1 GCA_012837285.1 Bacillota bacterium | reverse complement strand
GAAGGTTATATACTGCATATTCAGATGGGAAAATAGCAGGTTGCGTTGCTTTAAGAAAGTATAGTGAGCAGACATGCGAAATGAAAAGACTGTATGTGCGTGCGCTTCCTGCCATGAAAAATGCAAGAGCACTTTACCAGAAGCTTGGATTTGTAGAAAGCGCTCCATATTACAACAATCCTATCAAGGGTAAAAGTTATTTTTGTCTTTCCTTATAGAAGGGTACCCGGATCACAAGTATTTGGCGTATTAGCAAACATGGAAATATAAAAACGGAAAGAAGGTCAGTACAACAGGTAGCAGGATAACGCCGGACCTTGGCGAAAAAAATAGGAAAAAGAGTGGATAGCTCAAGCTGGGAGCGATAGTTATGGCAACTTGTACTAAAATCTTAGTAGTGGAAGACGAACAGCGGATGCGGGATCTGCTGCGGCTCTACTTGGAACGGGAAGGATATCAAGTGGTGGAGGCAGCCGACGGGCGCACGGCGTTGGACAAGTTTGCCCAAGAGGAGTTTGCCTTGGTGCTGCTAGATGTGATGCTGCCGGCGCTAGATGGATGGACGGTCTGCCAGCGGATGCGGCAAAAGTCCGATGTGCCCATTATTATGCTCACGGCTCGCGGGGAAGAGATCGACCGGGTGACCGGATTTGAGCTGGGAGTCGACGATTATGTGGTGAAGCCGTTTAGCCCGCGGGAACTGGTTATGCGAGTTAAAGCCCTGCTTCGGCGGGCTTGTCCGGAAGTGGCCGAACAAGAAGAAAAGCTGGAGTTTCCCGGTCTTAGCATTGACCATCCGGCGCGGCAGGTAACAGCTAATGGCCTGGAAGTGGCGCTAACACCCAAAGAATACGATCTGCTCTATTTCTTGGCTGGGCAAAAGGGGCGCGTGTTTACCCGCGAGCAGCTACTGGAACGAGTCTGGGGCTACGACTTTTACGGAGATCTGAGAACAGTGGACACTCATATTAAGAATCTACGGGAGAAACTCAAACGAGCAGGTCAAGGAGCCCAGTATTTAGTAACCGTCTGGGGTGTAGGCTACAAGTTCGAGGTGAAATAAAGTGAAGAGCATGGTAGGGCGGCTATGGTTGACGTTGGTGGTATCAGTGGCTGCGATTTTGCTCTTACTGGGGCTGTTTTTGTCACAGCTGTTCGACAACTTTTATTTTGATCTCCAAGCGGACAACCTCATCGACCAAGGGCGAAATCTGGGCCAACTGGTGCTTTCATCGGCCAGCAATGTAGAGCTGCTGCGGGAGCTGGCTTTAGTGGAGGATTTTCTCAAGGCCAATGTGGTCATTATGGATAAAAGCGGCCTTATTTCCAACGTTAGCCCGGGGATGCAGCATCACCGGCGACTTCGCGGTGGGGGCCAGGTATTAACGCCGCCGCAAGCCGCAGCAGTATTGTCAGGCCAGACAGTAGTGATTAAAGGTTATCGTACCGGGCTAGACACCACCATGCTGACAGTGGCGGTACCGATAACAGCCGACGATCAGGTGGTGGGAGCTGTGTATTTGTACACGCCCTTGGCCCCCATCACCCGTACCATTGCTTCGGTACGCCGGCTCATTCGTTACGGCATTGTAGGCACCATGGCCGTGGCCACAGTGATGGCTTTTTTCCTGTCCCGACGGCTGTCTCGCCCTCTCATCCGGATGGAGCAAGCAGCAGAGGCCATGGCCAGCGGGGATTTTTCGCCCCGGGTGAAGGTGCACAGCCAAGACGAAGTGGGTCGCCTAGGCGCGGCCTTAAATCATTTGGCGGCTGAATTAGCCCGCACCTTGGCTGCTTTGGGGGCGGAGCGGGATCAACTGGCCCAGATCCTCGCCGGCATGACGGACGGGGTAATCACCTTTTCGGCCACTGGAGAGCTACTGGTTTATAACCCGCCGGCGGCTGAGTATTTGGCACCGGTGGCAGATCTGGCCCTGGGACAGTGCCTAGGAGAGGAGATAATCTTACCTAGCCTCGAGGACTCGGTGAAGCAAGTGGCCACCACCGGTAAGGCTCAGGGTACCGAGTTTAAGCTCCAGGATCGCGTGCTGGTAGCGCGCCTGGCCCCGCTCACAGCCGAAGGCACCGTCCGGGCGGTGGTGTGTGTACTCTTTGACATGACCAAGGAACGCCGCTTAGAAGCTATGCGGCGCGAATTCGTGGCTAACGTGTCCCACGAACTAAGAACACCGCTTACTTATCTCCAGGGCTACGCCGAAGCGATTTTGGACGGACTGGCTGCCAGCAGGGAAGAAGAAGAGAAGTACTTGAGTATTATTCTGGACGAGACGCTGCGCCTAAGGCGCCTGGTAAATGATCTGCTAGATTTGGCCCTGATCGAAGCCGGCCAGTTGGTATTGGAGAAAGAAGCGGTGGCTATGCAAGAGTTAATTGAGCAGGTTAGAGAGAAACTGTTGCCGTTGGCCACGGACAAAGGCGTACAGCTGGTTACTGTTCAACCGGAAAAACTGCCCCCGGTCTGGGGAAATCCGGACCGTCTGCAGCAGATCCTGATTAATTTACTTAACAACGCCCTGCGCTACACTCCGGCTGGCGGAACCATTACCGTGGAAACCGCTTGGGCCGGGGCCGAAGTTCTGACGGTAAGTGTCCGTGACACCGGTACCGGTATTGCACCTTCGGATCTACCTTACATCTTTGAGCGGTTTTACAAAAAAGAGAAAGCCCGCACCCGCTCCAGTGCCGGCACCGGTATCGGCTTGGCCATCGTCAAAGGGTTGGTGGAAGCCCACGGCGGCGAGATCAAAGTAACCAGCCAGTTGGGACAGGGCACTACTTTTACGTTGACATTACCGTTGGCCGGCTCTCAGACCGAGGGCAGCGCTTAATCCGGCCCACCTGTTGCTACAGCGCCAAGGGGTGGCAACGGGGCAAAACATGTTTTGCAGCAGTAGTTAGGTTCAAGCAGGAATAACGCGGTTCAAGACGAATATGATACAGGAACGGTAAAACCCGAAGGTAAGAAACGCAGCCCGAAGGCTGCTAAAAAGAGGTAAGTTTATGTTAGTTGTGGTGATCGACGGTTTAGGCGGTGGGATCGGCAGCCAGCTGGTAGGACAGATCAAAGACAATCTCCCCTCTGGCAGCGAAGTGCTGGCCTTGGGGACGAATTCGGCTGCCACGCAAGCCATGATCAAAGCCGGCGCCCAGCGGGGGGCCACCGGCGAGAATGCTATTCGAGTCATGGCCGGGCAGGCCG
>DURJ01000190.1 GCA_012837285.1 Bacillota bacterium | reverse complement strand
TCGCTGTCACCGCCGGCGGTGACGTTGCGCACCGCGCTTCGACGCTGGGGTGCCTGGGCAGTTAACCTAATCTTAAACAAGTAGCGTACCGTATCCTCCTGGATCCGGGCCACCATTCCTTGGAACATCTCATGCGCTTCCAGCTTGTATTCTATCAGCGGATCTCTTTGGCCGTAAGCCCGAAGCCCGATCCCTTCCCGTAGCTCATCCATGGCGTCCAGATGTTCCATCCATTTGCTGTCCACCACCCGCAGCAGAACCACCCGTTCCAGTTCGCGCATGCTCTCGGCTCCGATTTCGGCCTCCCGCTGCTCATATAAAGCTTCTACTTTTTTCTCCAACCACAGCGCCAGCTCTTCCCTACTTTTGCCGGCCAGCTCCGCCATTGTCACTAGCCGCGGCGGGAAGAAAGTCTGCTCCAATACCATCAGCAGCGCCTTTAGATCCCACTCCTCCGGCAGCACATTCTCGCTGCAGTAGATAGACAGATAATCGGCCAGCACTGCCTTGGTCATACCGAGGACAGCTTCCCGATGATCCGTTTTGGTCAGCACTTCTTGGCGCTGCCCATAAATAACCTCGCGCTGCCTGTTCATTACGTCGTCATACTCCAGCAGCTGCTTTCTAATGTCGAAGTTCCGCCCCTCCAGCTTCTTTTGGGCGTTTTCCACTGCCCGAGAGAGCAGATTGTGCTCAATGGGCTGATCTTCTTCCAGGCCTAAGCGCTCCATTACCCGGGAGATATTCTCCCCCCCGAATAACCGCAGCAGATCGTCCTCCAGCGACAGATAAAAGCGTGACGACCCCGGGTCCCCCTGGCGTCCGCTGCGGCCGCGCAATTGGTTGTCGATGCGCCGGGCCTCATGGCGCTCGGTGCCGATGATATGCAGTCCCCCTGCCGCCACCACCTGCTCATGCTCCCGCTTACACTGCTTCTTCATTTCGGCTACAACCGCTTCATACAATTCTTTCTCCACCAAATCCAGGTCATACCCCTGGCGTTCGAGCTCTTCTTTAGCCAAAAACTGCGAATTGCCGCCCAGGAGAATATCGGTACCTCGGCCGGCCATATTAGTGGCAATAGTGACACTGCCCAAACGCCCGGCCTGGGCCACAATCTCCGCTTCTTGTTCATGATATTTGGCATTTAGCACCTGATGCGGAATACCCTGCCGCTTGAGCAGGGCGCTCAGCTGTTCCGACTTCTCAATGGACACCGTCCCCACCAGCACCGGTTGGCCGCGCCGGTTACAGTCCAGTATCTCCGCCAACACGGCGTTGAACTTTCCGGCCTCGGTCTTGTAGACCATATCGGGGTAATCCACTCGGATCATGGGCTCGTGGGTCGGGATTACCACCACGTCTAAGCCGTAAATATTGCGAAACTCCTCTTCTTCCGTGGCCGCCGTACCGGTCATACCGGCCAGCTTCTTGTACATACGGAAGAAATTCTGGAACGTAATCCGGGCCAGGGTCTGGCTCTCAGTCTCGATCTTAACGCCTTCTTTAGCTTCAATAGCCTGGTGCAGACCGTCGCTATAGCGGCGCCCGAACATAAGCCGGCCGGTAAACTCATCTACAATGATCACTTGGCCGTCTTTCACCACATAATCACAATCGCGCTGCATCAGTTCATTAGCTCTCAGAGCCTGCATCAGATAGTGCGACAGATCGTCACCATCAGTTCCAGCGTACAAGTTTTCCACGCCCAGCATCCGCTCTACCCTCGCCACCCCTTGTTCCGACGGAGCCACCGTGCGCGCCTTCTCATCCACTTCGTAGTCTTGCCCCGGCTTAAGGCGCGGTACTATTTGGGCAAATCGATAGTATAGCTCAGTGGACTGCTCCACCTGCCCGGAGATAATCAGCGGTGTCCGGGCCTCGTCAATCAGGATGCTGTCCACCTCATCAATAATGGCATAGTTAAACGGCCGCTGCACCATCTGGTCCTCTTGCAGCACCATGTTATCCCGAAGATAATCAAAGCCGAATTCGTTGTTGGTACCGTAAGTGATGTCGGCAGCGTAGGCCGTTTTGCGGGCAGCGAAATCCAGCCCATGAACAATCAGCCCCACCGTAAGGCCCAAGAACTTGTAAATAACCCCCATCCATTCGCTGTCCCGTTTGGCCAGGTAGTCATTCACCGTCACAATATGCACACCCCGGCCGCTGAGCGCATTAAGATAAGCTGGCAAAGTAGCCACCAGGGTCTTACCCTCACCGGTTTTCATCTCGGCAATACGCCCTTGGTGCAAGACAATGCCACCCATGATTTGTTCATCAAAATGGCGTAGCCCCAACGTCCGCCGGGAAGCTTCCCGCACCACGGCAAAAGCCTCCGGCAAAAGATCAGCCAAGGTTTCACCGGCTCCCAGGCGGGCCCTAAACTCGTCTGTCTTGGCCCTCAGCTCCTGATCGGGCAAGGCTTGTAAAGCTTGTTCCCATGCATTTACCCGCTGAACCTGTGGGGCCAAGCGTCTTAAATCTCGCTCGTTATCATCAAAGATGTTCTTAAAAAACGCTAGCATCGAAGCACCTTCTCTTTCTAGGGTACCGCCAGGCTAATTCAAACCCGCTCCTTCATTCTAGCATTTCGTCCCGCTCTAGACAATAGAAAAGCGCCCACCATCGGGGCGCTACCTCAAGGCTTGCCGCCGGCTGTCACAATCGGTAGGTGACTGCCCACCGCTTTCAGCACCGCTTGCGCCACGTCTGTCCCGCCCTCTCCCCGGACAAACCAAGCTCCGGCCACCGTCTCTTCTGCCTGGGGCAGCACCATGGTAACAGCAACCACGACCACTGTGCTTTCGCCCAATTGAAATAAGCGTAAATCCTCCAGGGCCAAAGTCACCTCCTGCTGGGTATACAGTTCCACCGCCCTCAGCGTCGCCTCCGCCACCAGGCGCAGCCGATTCCACGACGCCGCCGGTCCCTGGGCTTCACCCACATACTGCGCTCCCTCCACTTCCAGTATAACACTGCAGTAGAACTGGGCTCCTGTTGTCTTAAGATTTACCGCCGTTACCTTTGCTTCCCCGGCCTCTTTCCCCGCCCTCCCCGACCCCAAATCGAGCTGAGCCACACTTATCTTCTTATGATCGATCGGGGTATTAAATTGCGCCAGCAACACCGACTCAATGTCCCGGACAATTTGCTTCGGGCCGCGGCTCCTTCCAGTCAGAACATGAATCTCCTGGATTGAATTTGTGTCGTCCAACACCACCCGAACCGACACAACATCCCGGACCTGGCGCAAGATTAGCTCGTATTCCTCCACTAAGGCCCGTTTATCGCGCCCTATCATCCATCTCACCCGTTTCTGTCTCAATCGCTAGCAGTTACGCCTATAGTTTCTCCACCGAGGCGGGAATGTCCTGCCGGGTTCCAAAAATAACCACCATATCCCGCCCCGACCGCCACAGTTTAGCCCCTGTCTGACTGTAAAATAACGAGGCTCGGTTAAACCGAGCCTCGTTTTCGGTACTCCTATTAATCCCAGCGCCGCTAGCGCAGGGGCTCAATCAAACCATAGTTCCCGTCTTTGCGCCGATAAACCACATTCACCTCTTCCGTATCAGCATTGCGAAAGACAAAGAAATCGTGACCCAACAGGTTCATCTGCAGTAGTGCCTCTTCCACCGGCATAGGTTTCACTGGGAAACGTTTGGTGCGAACAAGCTGCGGTACCGGCTCCCGGTCAGTCGGCGGACTGGGCTGGGGAACAATATCCAGCACACTGCCGTTCTTCATCTTCCGCGCCAGCTTAGTCTTGTACTTTTCCGCTTGTTTCTCCAGCTTATCCATCACCATGTCAATCGAAGCATACATGTCACCGCTGGACATCTCGCCCCGCAACAATCGGCCTCCCCCCACCGGTACAGTAACTTCCACGATATGACGTTCCCGTTCCACCGCCAGGGTCACCACCGCTTCGGTCACATCATCCAGGAGTTTCGCCAGCTTGCCTACTTTCTTTTCCACGTAGTCGCGCAGAGCAGGAGTGACATCGATGTTTTTGCCGCGAACAATTATCCTCATGCTTACCACTCCTTTCAGCAATGGGGCCTCATTAATATTATTCCCCGCCCTGCGAGAAAATCCTGCCTATGCATACAAAAACCGGAGCCGCCACCAACCGGAAACGCGTCTATATGCCTGCCCGTGCTCCTGCGGACCGCACAATGGTAAGGATCTTTCCCCTTCGTCGTCCCAACCAATGGGCCCGTCCCCATGCGTCCCCATGGTTGGTTCCAAACTACAGAATTTTACTCAAAAACGCCTGCGTCCGTTCATTCTGCGGATGGAAAAACACCTGTTCCGGCTTCCCTTCCTCTACAATCTTCCCGTCGTCCATAAACAACACCCGGTCACCCACCTCGCGGGCAAAGCCCATCTCATGGCTCACCACCACCATGGTCATACCGTCATTGGCCAAAGCTTTCATCACGTCCAGCACTTCACCGATCATCTCCGGATCAAGAGCCGATGTAGGCTCATCAAACAGTATTACCTTCGGCCGCATGGCTAAGGCCCGGGCAATAGCCACTCGCTGCTGCTGCCCCCCGGACAACTGTCGCGGATACGCCGTCGCTTTGTCCGATAGCCCCACCTTCTCCAGCAGCTCCAAAGCGATCTCTTCCGCTTCCGTCTCCGCCAGTCCCCGTACTTTCTTCGGAGCTAAGGTAATATTATCAGTTACAGTCATATGAGGGAACAGATTAAAAGACTGAAACACCATCCCCACTTCCCGGCGAACCCGATTAATATTGGTGGCCGAGTGATTGAGCTTAATCCCGTCCACGGCAATTTCGCCTTCAGTGGGCTCCTCCAAGTAGTTGATGCACCGAAGCAGCGTGCTCTTACCGGAACCCGACGGTCCGATAATAACCACTACTTCACCGGACTCGATCCGGTTAGTAATACCCTTTAGCACATGCAGCTGCCCAAAGTGCTTATGCACATTCTTAAGTTCAATCACCTTTCGCCAACCCCCTTTCTGCCCGCCGCACCACCAGCGACAGCGGCAGCGTAAGTATCAGGTACAACAACCCCGACGTAACATAAATCGGCAGGGCATAACCGCCTTTTCGCCCCACCATCAGGTTCGCATAGCGCATAACCTCCGGCACGGCAATAACCGCCATCAAAGAAGAATCCTTAAGTAGCATAATAAATTCGTTGCCCAGCGGCGGCATAATGTTCCGGAAAGCCTGCGGCAGCACCACATAACGCATACCCTGCCACCAAGACATACCCAGGGACCTAGCCGCCTCCATCTGCCCTCGCTCAATGGACTGAATCCCCGCCCGCACCACTTCCGACACATAGGCACCGCTGTTGATGCTGTAAGCTACCCAGCCGGCAATCATCGGCGGCAGGTGAATTCCAATTTCGGGCAGAGCATAATAAATCAAAAATAACTGTACCATCAGCGGCGTGCCCCTGATCACTTCCACATAAACCGTAGTTATTACATATAACAAACGATTGCGCGATAACCGAGCCAGGCCCACAATGGTGCCAATAACCAATCCCGTCAACACAGAAAAAAAGGTGATTGTAACCGTCACCCTAAGTCCCGACAGCATGAGCGGCAAGATCTCCGGTAGCACACGCCAGTCACTTAATTTCATATAGTCAGTTTCCCCTCTCCCCGGTGTTAACACAGGCCGAGGCGGCCGGCAGACTGCCCGCCGGCCGCCACCCAGACATCATTGGCTACTCATCCTTAAGCCATTTATCATACATTTTATCGTAGGTTCCGTCTTCCTTAATCTTCTTAAGAACTGCATTGACCTTCTCAACTAACTCGGTGTCGCCCTTACGAAAAGCGATGGCCGTAAGCTCCTTTATAAACGGCTCTTCACTTACCAGTTTCACCTTGTCTCCATGCTCTTTTACGTAGGCCTTACCCACCGGCTCATCCACAACTACAGCTTCGATGTTACCATGCTGAAGATCTAAGAATGCCTGGGGATAATTATCATAACGTTTGATTTCCTTAATATCAATCGCTTT
>DURJ01000189.1 GCA_012837285.1 Bacillota bacterium | reverse complement strand
TGTACATAGATGGTATTGTCAATAGTAAACTGGTGGCTGAAGTGCGGGAGCGAATAAGGCGCATCAAAATCGACGGCGTATTGGAAGGTCACTACCTAGAAGCCATGATAGAAGATAACCCTTTTTCACCTTTTCCACAAGTGTGGAGTACGGAGCGACCGGATACGGTGGTGGCGGATCTACTGGAAGGTCGGGTAGCTATACTCACCGATGGGACCCCATTTGCTTTAACGGTACCTCTTGGGTTTGCAACCCTGCTGCAGTCACCAGAAGACTACTACCAGCGCTGGTCCCTGTCGCTGTTCTTGCGTCCGTTTAGGTATCTGGGATTAGGTATTTCTGCTTTTTTACCCGCTCTCTATGTGGCTATCACCACTTACCATCAGGAAATGTTGCCGACATCACTTTTGGTAAGCATTCTTATGCAACGAGAACGGGTTCCTTATCCAGCAGTGGTGGAAGCTTTGGTGATGCAGATTACTTTTGAAATACTACTTGAAGCCGGTGCCCGCCTGCCGCGAGCTTTGGGACAAGCGATTGGCATTGTGGGCGCACTGGTGATCGGAGATGCTGCTGTTCGGGCCGGTTTGGTATCGCCAGCAATGGTGATTGTTGTTTCTGCTACAGCTATCGCCTCGTTTACTTTCCCTAGTTTTGATCTGACCAACACTGTACGTCTGCTTAGGGTACCGCTGATTCTCATGGGGGCTGTGTTAGGGCTGTTCGGTCTCTTTTCGGGGTTAATACTGATCATGATCCATCTGGTGAATTTGCGCTCTTTTGGCATACCGTATTTGCAAGGAATGGCACCATTTAGCCTCTCGGACCAAAAAGACTATCTTATCCGTGTGCCTTGGTGGATGATGCGGACTCGGCCTAAGCTTGTAGGCAAGGAAAACATCATACGGCAAGCTTCCCATCAGGGTCCTAAACCCCCGGGAGATGAGCGCGGACGCGGCCCTAACAGCATAAACGGTCCAAAGAATAAAGATCAAGACAACCGGCAGGCACCGACGACCACGGACAAGGCAAATAGGCGTCGAGGGAAGCGAGGAGGAAACCGGCAGAAGGGAGAGCCAGAACAGTGAGACGTTTGTTTTTGGTGCTGCTTTCCCTGGCACTGCTTATTTCGCCGATCTGCCTATCCGGTTGTTGGGATCGACGAGAGATAAACGAGCTGGCTGTGGTTTCTTCTCTGGGTATTGATAAGGAAGATGACATCTGGAAGATTACGGCGGAGATCTTTCGCCCCACTATGGGCGGAGGTGAAGATGGCAGCTCGGGCGGGGGTGGCGGCGGGCCTAAGCGCCAGGTTTGGATTGCCCAGGGGCAAGGATATACCCTTTTAGGGGCTCTGCGTGATATGGCTCTGAAGGTGCCACGACGCGTTTACGTAGCCCATACTTCTGCCATACTTATCGGAGAAGAAGTCAGTCGCCAGGGGATATTTGAATTTCTCGATCTTTGGGAACTGGATGCAGAAGCCCGTATCATTACCAATCTACTTGTCTGCCGTGGTAAGGCCGAAGACGTACTCATCGGCAGTCAAGGAAGTTTGGAAAAGAGCGTGGGACTGGAGCTGGCAGGACTGAGGCGGTTTTGCCCTGTTAACGGTCATTCCACTATCCTTAGTGTGCACGAATTCGTATCCCTGCTGGAGGCCAAAGGGGCGGATCCGTTTACCGGTGTAGTGGAGCTTAGAGCTGTTCCCATGATGCCTACAGCCGGTGGAAAGAGCTCCGGTTCTGCCGGCGCAGAAGAAATGAAAACTAAAGAGACGACCCTGGCATTGCGTCTTAAGGGATTGGCTCTGTTCCGGGATGATAAGCTGGTAGCTTTTGCCGAGCCCACCGAGGTCCGGGGGATACTGAGTCTGCAGGGTAAAATTGCCAATACTATTTTGTATGTCAAAGCAACCGCTGATAAGAGTCGAAAAGATAATACGGTTGCCATAGAAGTCTTCAGATTGAAAAAGCAAATCAAGGTGGAAGAAAAGGAGGGGCGGCCAGTACTGACAATAAAGGTTACAGCCGAAATAGCGCTAGCCGAACAAGCATACCGGGGGGACCTTATGCAGGCCGATGACTACCTTTTCTTGGAGAAACAAGCAGCCACGGTTATCAAGAACGAAGCCGAACAGGCAATCCAGTTGGCCAAGAGGCTCGGAGTAGATCCGTTTAGTTTTGGTGAGATTATCCGACGCCAGAACAAAAGACTATGGCAAAAACTGGAGAAAAAGTGGCCTCAGGCCTTGCAGGACCTAGAAATAAGCATAGATACCCGAGCAAAAGTGCGACGCAGCGGACTAACCGGGGTGCCACCGCTGGAAAAACGTTAGGAGGCCGGCACATGATTTTTCTTCTCGTTTTGATGTATCTGGCGGTTAGTGCCTTCGAGGTTCCTAAACTGGTAAAAGAAAAAAAGTGGCGTGATCTCCTGGTTTTTTCGCTGTTCATGTTAGCTGCCATTGGCCTCAGCCTGCCGGTGGCCATGGGGGTGAAAATCCCCAATCCAAGCCGCTATATAACCCGCTTCTTGGCTCCCATATCTAAAGCCATCATGGGCCGCGAACCTTTCTTTATGTGAGGGAAGGGAACGCTTGACAGGGGCGGCAGCGTAGGGTATCATTAAGGCAATAATTTGGTAATTCGTTAGGGCTGTGACTGGGAGGAGTAGGCGGACTAAGCCGTCCAGAGAGGGAAACCCGCGGCTGGAAGGTTTCCTCGGAGGTAGCGCCGAAAGTCGCCCAAGAGCCGCTCAGGTGAAAAAAGTAGCCTGGGCCGTGGGCCGCGTTAAGGCCAAGAGCCTGGCTG
>DURJ01000188.1 GCA_012837285.1 Bacillota bacterium | reverse complement strand
GGCCCCTGCCACAATAGGGTAAGGTATGTCCATTACCGCTCCTACCCCGGCCAACACAATACCGATGGTGCTGAACGTGCCGGTGGCGGTTCCGAGTAACATGGCAACCATGGCCGTTAAGACAAATATGGTTAAAAGAAACCCTTGCGGCCGAATAAAATCGAAGCTCAAGTTCATAAGAGCCGGGATGACGCCGCTAGCTTTCCAAACCCCGGTTAGCATCCCAATAAGAGATACAATGATGACTACCGGCACAGCTTGAAGCGCTCCGCTAACAAACATCCGTCCCAGTTCTGGCCCGGTAAAACTATGCCGTAAACCAAGTAGGACCACCCCGCAGCTTCCCGCCAACATCACAATATAAGCCGGTCGGTGCCAGACGACCACCGTCACCACCATGCCCACGGCAAAAACTATGAGAAAAGCTACCACTTCTGGTAAGTCCTTGGCTTTCATTTCTTTTGCACCCCTTGGCCCGGCCCTTATGTTAAACAGCATTCTTCTGCCTATTATTCGTCAGCGGAAGCTCAGGTTCCTGTTACGGGATCAGCATCACGTGAGAGCGTTAATCTGGCAGGAAAGATTACGGTGTATGGGCAGGAATATCTTTCCTGGGTCGTGACGATTTAGTCATTGATCCTTAACTATCTATTAACTAGTTTTGATTATAGTAGAATAAGGGAATACAGAACCATGTGGAGGCGGAACAGGATTGAACTACAAAGAAATGAGCAGAGCGGCCTTAATCTTAGTAATCTCTTTAGCTCTCGTTGGGGGAATACTGTCTGCTTCTTCAGTGGTAGCAAAACCGGCTACTAGAAAGCCCGCTGCTATTGGATCAAGAGAGAGTGCCCAGCGAGTGGAAAAAGACATTGCCGGCTACATTAAGTCCAAAGGAACTGAGCACAATTTTGCTGAGGATCAAGAATTCCTGGACCTGGTTAATGCCTTTGCTCCCGCATTGCTTAAGCCAGAGAGCAAAGACTTGTTGGAATATGCTAATCACTTTGCCATCGGTGATCTGGACGGGGACAAGTTACCCGAAATAGCTGTATACGAACAACGCGCTTCCGCTGACTTGGATGACCCCGGTACACTGGTCTTGTACCAGATTAAGGACGGGAAGTATCAACCGGTTACTGACATTAGCATGGAGTATGATAACACCTGTATCAAAATGGTGATTGGCCCGGCAGCTCCGGGACAAAATGCCCTCTTTATGCAGACTGCCGTGGGTGCCCACAGCGAAATGTTTTACCTGTTCTTACTTCAAGATGGTAAACTTGAACCTGCTATTGATGATTCCAATGCCCGGCTCCTTTCAGCTTATGCCAGCGGTGATATTGCCGACATAGATAACGACGGTATCATTGAGTTTAGCATCTATACGGAAGACCCGGATTGTGAAGGAACCTGCCTGGCCGATTCGGATAAAATCTCCTATTGGTACAAATGGAACGGCCGAGACGGGGTGAAGTTCGTTAAATATGAACAGCACAAGAATAATCGAGAAGAACAGCCGTCTGATCAAGTTGTGCTAGCCGAGCTAACAGCCAAGTTGAGCGGCGAAGATTCACTTTCGGCGCAAGAGTATCTAAAGGCCAACCTCAGTAAGCTTACGAAGAAGGATGCGGCGGCCGCTCTGGAAACCTATGTACGAAGGCTTCAGCCGCTTATCCCGGCCTATGACACCCAGATTGAAAGCTTACAGGCAAAATACGGTCAGGATCCCAAAAACGATATTTTGACTAAGTATAAGCTTACCATGAACGATCTTAATGATATTAAGTGCCTCCAGGACCCCGACTGCCTTAAGAACGAACAAGACCTGAAGGAACTGTTGGTTAAAGCTCGCCTGCTGGGACTACAGTTGCAGACAGCAGAAGGCATGTACTTCTTTGCCGTGAATTATAATGATTTGTTGACCGATTTTCAGGACGAAATCACCAACGAGCTCACAAGCTGGTTTCAAATACGGGCCGATTATTATAACGAACCGGCCATGAAGGATGCCGCGCTGGTAGTAGACCTTAATGAGATAGCTGAGAGAATAGTGGCCATGGAAGAGTTTCAATTCACTTTCCCCTACTCTAAATATAACCATGAGCTCAATCGTATGCACGAAAACTATCTGTTGACCTACTTGTACGGTGCCAACAATACACCTTCTTACGATTACGAAACCAGAGTTATTAAACCGGAGGCCCTGGCCAGCTTTGAGAAAACCAAAAAAGAGGCTCTGGGTTATCCGCTGTATAATCTGGTAACTGGCTATCTTACCAAGCTGCAGGATACCGAAAACAAAGTTACTTCTGAATTGCAAAAGATCATGACCGCTAAGGTAAAAGAAATGGTCGGCGGCCTCTACATTGATAATAAAACTGTTACTGCCAAAACCGACATTCTGGAAGTCAATGTGGAACTTCCACTTATTGGGGGAAACAGCGAGTTCATAACCAGGATTAATTCCGAAATAGAACAGACCGTACAAGAAGCGCAAGCGGAAATAGAAGCCGGGGCCTTAGAAGCCAAGAAAGCCGGTTCCCAAATCTTCCCTTATTCTCTGTTTACGTCCTATTTTGTTCCCTGGAATCAGGACGGATTGCTGAGCATTGTCTGCGAGTCTTACCAGTTTACCGGTGGTGCCCACGGCATGACCTACAAAACTGCCTACAATATTGACATCACCGGCGAACGCCTGCTGTCATTGGCCGACTTTTTCCCTGAACGGCCCGACCCTGGACAGTATGTAAAAGAGGAAATCAAGAAAGCCATCCAAGCCGAGCCGGAGTACTATTTTGAAGATGCTCTGGAAACAATAGCTGCCTGGGAAGAAGAATTCTTGTTTTATGTGGAAAATGAAAATGTGGTCGTTTTCTTCCATCCCTATGACATCGCCCCTTATGCCGGGGGGTTCCGTGAATTTCCGGTCCCTTGGGACGCACTGCCCTAGAATGAGATGATTAAAGGCTCCTGAAGCCAGCTTCGGGAGCCTTTTTATTTTTAGCCCCAATTTGTCCCGTTGCCTATAGTTTTTCCAGCACCATGCAGGTTGTCTAAGCAACCACTTTTGGGGCCAAAGCAGGCAACTTGTGGTACTCCATTTTTTCCTCACTGTTTGGGTGTTCACATTTCAATTATAATACACCTACCCCGGCAGGATCTGACGGAGTAGGTGAAGTTAAGCCAGCCTTCTTTTAAAAGAAGGCCTTATTATAGTTTCTCTGCCACCCCGGCTGATTGGAAAGTAGCCATCTCGGCTTGAATTTTGCAGGCCGCTTCTACCACCGGCATGGCTAGTACGGCACCGGTACCCTCTCCTAGCCGCATTCTCATCTGAAGTATTGGTTTTATGTCTAGAAGTTCCAACATATAGCGATGCCCAGGTTCTTCCGACAGGTGGGACGCCAGCATAAAATCCTTAGCCTTAGGCACCAGTTTACCCGCCACCAAGGCTCCGGCACCGGAAATAAAGCCATCG
>DURJ01000187.1 GCA_012837285.1 Bacillota bacterium | reverse complement strand
CGCAGTCTATATTGTGTTTTTTCGAGACATCGGAGGTAAAAAAATTTCATCCATAGTTTTCCCAAGTGTATTAGCTATCCTAAGCACCACATCTAGGGATAACCCCCTAGAGCCACGTTCGATATGCAAATATGAAACACCTCAATACCGGGCTTTGCGGCAACTTCTTTTTGAGTCATGTTTGCTTTCTTGCGTAAGATAGTCAATTCTTTTCTTATTGTCAATCTTATCACCTCTCATACCCTATGTGGAGATACGACACCCTCATGCACTGTGTCGTATCGCCACTTCCGGCCCTTGTGTTAAAACAATTTGTGTCTTCTTGTCTGTTTTGTTGCGTTTGGCCACAAGAGTCTGTACTATTTTGCTAGGAGGTGTGGCGGATGGCCACGTTAGGCAGCCGACTTAGATCCTTGCGTACAGAGAAACACTTAACTCAGGAAGGGGTTGCCAACAAACTTGGAGTTGCTAGAGCCACTCTTGCTTCCTGGGAAATAGGCCGCCGTGAACCAGACAACGAGGCATTAACTAAATTGGCAGAAGTCTTTGGTGTCTCTGTGGACTATCTCCTCGGCCGCACCGACGGTCCCCACGGTACATATCTCCCACCCGGCGCTTGGCCCGTCGGCCCCATGGTGCGCGTCCCCGTGCTTGGTGTCATCCGGGCTGGCCTACCCATCTTAGCTGATGAGCACATCGACGGCTGGGAGCTCACACCTGCCGACGAAGTAAAAGACGGTAAATACTTTTACCTCCGAGTCACCGGCGACAGCATGATAGGCAGTCGTATCTACGAAGGTGACCTCGTTCTGGTACGCCAGCAGGAAGAGGTTGAGAACGGCGAAATAGCCGTGGTAAACGTCGATGGCGAGAATGCTACCTTAAAACGGGTATACCGCACTAACGGCGAGCTTATCCTTCAGCCGGACAACCCCAAGTACGCACCGATCATAATAAAGTCTGGTGAAGCAAGATTCTGCGGCAAAGTAGTTGAGGTTACGTTTAAGCTGTAGAAGTATCAAGGTTATTATGGGCATTAAGTGCCGCTCCGGGAACCCCAGTTTTTGCTATGGGGCAAGCATGTTCACAGAAAACCCCTGGATGTCACCGGCTTCAGGCGAGTGCGTGGGACAACCCTGCCGGCTGTGGCTGCCTCGGTTGTTTGCTTCCAGTTCTCGGAATTTTGGGAGTCATAGCTCTCACATTCGTAATACTTTGGTGAGTACATTGTTGGGGTGGACATGCAATACGAGATCATAGAGCACCAGGCGGATATGATGGTAAGGGAAGTGGCGGTGGCCGCGGGGAAATAAAAAAGGCTGCTGTGCGTAGTGTGCCGTATGTAGATACAGTATATGGGAGTGTTTACTAGGAAAATATGCTAATGTTTTATTGTGTTTTATGCTATCTTATGCTATCTTATAGAAAGGAGCTGTTACAATGGGTATCCCCGATCAATACATTATCGCTTTAGTTCGTAACGGCAACCTGAAGTACTCCGAACATGCTCAACAACGCATGGCAGAAAGAAAAATTGATGTTGATGATGTATGTAATGCGATCCTTAACGGCGAAGTTGTTGAACTACAAGACCATGGTCGGGACGTTAAAGTGTTATTTCAACCTGCAACTAAAGAGAAACCCGATTATTTCGTACTGGTAGCTGCAGCTTACGAACAACCGGAAGTTGTGACAGTTGAGCGCGCGTTGGAGGATGTTTGGAAGTTTCTTGATAGTTATGCCATAAGAAAAAGGAGGAGTTAGTGCCGTGAAATGTGTATGCTGTGGTTCAGAAATGGAAACTAAGCCCACAGATGTGCAGTCTGGATGGGGAGATTACAAGGTCATTATGAAAGGCGTAAAGACGTACGTCTGCAAACAGTGTGGCCATAAAGCTTTCGACGAGCAAGATGTCCGCATGATGCACAAGGTATCAGCTGCTCTATCGGAAACATCCGAAAGGCCAGATGTTCTTAACGTCGAAGAAGTGGCTGATTTACTTCGGGTGAGCACGCAAACTGTCTACAATATGATTAGAGATGGTCGCCTAACTGCTAAGAAGGTCGGCCGCGAATGGAGATTTCCTCGTCAACATATAGAGAGACTTCTTTCCGGCCAAGAGATATGCGCAGCTGAACCGATAGCATTAGCGGCAAGGGGAAAGGACGGCGTCGTCAGTCCGTCCGAAAATGATCTTCGCATTATAGAAAAATACGCTAAGCTGGTGCAGTAAGAACAACAGGGGGGCACGGTTCAAGATGAGCATATATTTCCGACAAGAATTAGCGCCCGAGGGGTACGCCCTCGGACTTCTTCATAGATTAGACATACCAGCTATTCCTCCAATAAATCCGCTTAATATATGTAAAGATTCCACTGCGGAAACCCCAAAAACCTCATTAAAATAAGCCAAAACCCCACCACCGGCAGGAAAAATGTCCCTCCGCGTCGAATATATTCGTGATAACAGAAGCTACGCAGCGCATTAGCGCGATT
>DURJ01000186.1 GCA_012837285.1 Bacillota bacterium | reverse complement strand
TTTTATTTGGGCGAGCGTCTTCGGCCTATAACTAGTCTCCGAACTGGGCAAGCTAGGGTAGGATCCGGAAATACTTCAGGAAGGAGGCTCAGATTGTGACTGTAGGCCAAAAGTTGCACCAGACATTGGCTTCGCTGGAGAGCGCTGTGGGTACTCTGAAGGGCTTTTCCTTAGATACTCAAGATCAAAATGCCAAACAGCAATTCGACAGCTATGCTCGCCAGTTGGACCAAATTGTTCAAGGATTAAAAAGCCGTACTAACTATGCGGAAAGCCAGGAACCAAGTTACAAAATGTCTCCCCAGGCCGGCCAAAACCAACCTAAGGGCGGTGGCCGGTTGGTCTAAAGAAGCGGGCTTAAGCCCGCTTCTTTAATTCTTAGTCTCAGGTTCTTGTTCCGGCCTTGAGCCGGCTACCAACGATTCTAGCTCTTGTAAAAAGCGCTCTACATCGGTAAAACGGCGATAAACCGAGGCA
Source organism: Bacillota bacterium (assembly GCA_012837285.1). NCBI lineage: Bacteria > Bacillati > Bacillota > Bacillota bacterium. The sequence continues at coordinate 11,654 of DURJ01000186.1, read as the reverse complement.
AAGCGGACATAAGCCACTTCATCCAACTGACGCAGCCTCTCCATCACCAAGTCGCCGATGGTGGTGGAGGGTACTTCCTCCATTAAGGCGTTGCGAATTTCCCGTTCCACTTCCTCGGCCAAACCCTCTAAAATAGCTAAGGAAATAGGTCGTTTCTCACATGCTTTTACCAAGCCCGCCAGGATTTTTTGCCGGTTAAAGCGTTCCCGGCGGCCGTCACGCTTCACCACGAAGAGGGGCTGTTCCTCTACCCGTTCGTAAGTGGTAAAGCGACGTTTGCAGCCGCTACATTCCCGGCGACGGCGGATAACCGAGCCGCCCTCTGCCGGCCTGGAGTCCAGCACTCGAGTATCAGACTCGCTACAGAATGGACAGCGCATAGCGCCACTCCCCTCGTATAGATAATGTCCCTGGCAGCTGCTTGAAGGGGGCCTAGAATTTGATCCGCTGGGATAAATTGCTCGCAACAATGATCGCCGGTTTTGCCTCCGGCTTAGGAGCTTTGCCTCTACTCTTTGTCAGCCAAGTATCCGCTTGGCTCCAAGGGGTGCTGCTGGGTTTTGCCGGTGGCATGATGACCGCTGCCGCCCTATTGTCGCTTATTCCCACCGCCTTGAACAAAGAGAGCCTATGGCAAGTGCTGCTGGGCCTAATTGCCGGCGCCGGCTCCCTGGTGATTCTAGATCTATTATTACCCCACCATCATACCAGAACCGGAAAACCCAGAGCCTCCGGCTGGAAAACCTCCCTGATGATCCTGGCCGCAATAGTGCTCCATAACCTGCCGGAGGGTCTCTCCATGGGCATCGGTTATGCTTCCCAAGAAGATCAAATTGGACTCATACTCACCGTCGCCATCGGCGTCCAGAACATTCCGGAAGGATTGCTAGCGGCTGTGTCCCTGCGGGACCATGGTATTTCTGGTCTGCAGGCCGTGGGCCTGGCGTTGCTAACCGGGCTAACCGAGCCGCTGGCAGCCCTGGTAGGAATGGTACTGGTGGATTGGCTGCAGGATATTTTAGGTTTTGCCTTGGGTTTTGCCGCCGGGGCTATGCTTTATGCCGTATCCGACACCTTAATCCCCGATAGCCACGAGCACGGATTCGAACGTCTGGGCACGTTCGGATTTCTGGGCGGGGTCATGGTCCTGATATTGATTCAGCAATTGATGCGCTGACAGCTTTTTCTAGCTACCAAGCAGGGATCTTGGCTGGAAGCCCGAATACTATTATGTATAATCTTAACATGGGAGAGGATAAACATGCAATTGGCTCCCTTCTTGGTGGAGCACTGGCTTAACACCCACGAGCTAACTGCCCGGTATAACCTGGCTGAAACCGATGCCAAACCCCTTACTGTACAAGAATTACTTGAGCTCGCCCAAACGGATGCCGAAGAACTTCTGGATATACCCATCTCCTACAACCCGACCCTGGGATCAGATCCCCTGCGCGAGCTTATCGCCGGCTTCTATCCCGGTTCCACGGCTGCTAATGTTTTGGTGACTACCGGAGCTATGGAAGCGGACTTTTTGCTGGCCAATATCTTAGTGGATCCTGGCGATACCGTCATCGTTCAATATCCTGCTTATCAGGTGCTATATTCTGTGGCTGAAGCCCGCGGAGCCCACGTCAAGTTTTGGCAGCTGACTCGGGACGAAGGGTTTAAGCCCAATCTAAAGGAGCTGGAACGGCTCATCGACAACAAAACCAAGCTGCTAGTTTTGAATATACCCCACAATCCGACCGGGGCTGTTATCAACGAAACAGACTTGAAAACTATTCTGGCTTGGGCCGAACAAAAAGGCTTCTGGGTATTGTGCGACGAAGTCTATCATGACCTGGCTTTGGAACCGGGTCGAGTGCCCCCGTACGCCCGAACATTGAGCCCCAGGGCCATCAGCGTCGGCAGTATGTCTAAAGCCTACGGCCTGTCCGGACTAAGACTGGGTTGGTTCGTAGGACCCCAAGACTTGGTGGACACAGCCTGGCAATGGAAGGATTATACCACCATATCCATCTCTCCTGTTTCCGATTTCCTGGCCCGGCTGGCCCTGGCCAATAAGAAAGTTGTCCTCGCTCGCAATACTGCCATCGCCCGTACGAACTGGGAAGTGCTCTTGAGTTGGCTCAATCAATGGTCAGACCAGATCGATTATGTGCCGCCTGCAGCCGGCGTACTGATCTTTCCCTGGCTGAAGCGGGCGGATATTTCCGGTACCGACTTTTGCCAGGGCGCCTTTGACCAAGAAGGAGTGCTTCTGGTGCCCGGTGAAGCCTTCGGTCAGCCCGGCCATTTCCGCCTCGGTTTTGGCGGTGATCCCGAGACCTTCTCCACCGGTCTCGAGCAACTCAGCCGTTTTTGCGCCGGCCTGAAATAATACGCACTGGATCTTAGAAGAGAGCGGCCTTAGGGCCGCTCTTGTTTGACCAGGGTGCTGCAAGCCCCGGTCTGTCTATTGCTTAGTTAGACTTCTTCGGCGACCAGTTCGTCACCTTCCAGCTTCAACACCAGTTCTACCCCGCAATAAGGGCACTCCACCGTATCCCCGGGGCCTGTTCCGGCTGGGATCTCAAATTCCAGGTTACACACCGGGCATAGCACCATCAGGCTCACCTCCGCTGTTTTATGGCCTAATTATAGCATCGGGCAGCCGGCCAAATCAATAACTATTACTATGCCTAAAGGCACATGTCCTTCGGATACAAGCTGGCCACGTTGCCCAGCCACAAGGTTGCCAGGCCTGTCCTCGACGCGGAGCTTGGCCCTTATTCAAAAGAGCGAGGCGAAGGAGGGAAAACCGCCGATGCATGTGTGAGCCCCGAAGGGGCGAGTTCAGAGGCGGCCCGAAGCCGAGCTCGGTCGTTCTGGCGGGCCGCGCGAAGCGTGAGGAGAGGCCCGCAACCGTCAACGGAGCTAAGGCAGGGACAGAGCCCCTCCCTTACAACACGACCGATTGTGGTCAGCAGCGTACCTCCACCGTAGCCACATAGGGCTTAAGCTGAGCTGCCACTTGATGCAAAAACTCATCAGGATAAGGTGGCCGCCGTTCAAGCGATGGATCTAGCAGGGGCCCGATGGATCTGAACTGCTGCAGCACATATTTTTTCGCCCCAGCCAATTCCCGACCCAATGCCATTAAGTCGGCCTTATCTAGCAACCCCGGCACCACGGTGGTCCGGAATTCGTACGCCGGTGCCTTTTCCTTTACCAGTTCTATACTGTCTCGCACCGCTACCGCCGCCGCAACCCCGCTGACCACACTATATTTTTCCCCTGGGGCTTTTACATCCAAGGCCACATAATCCAATAGTCCGTCCGCCAGCAACCTAGCCAACACGCCAGGCCTAGTGCCGTTAGTGTCAAGCTTGATCTTAAGCCCCAGCGCCCTAATCTCCTGTACCAGATCAGGCAAGCCTGGATCCAGCGTGGGCTCGCCCCCGCTGATGCACACTGCCGGTACCAACTTCCTCCGTTGGCCTAGCTGTTTTAACAGTTGAACCCGATCTACCGTCGGCCAAGCGCCTGCTTCAGTAACCAGCAAGGGATTATGGCAGAAACCGCAGCGCATATTGCAGCCGCCGTAAAATACTGTGGTGCAAATCTGTCCAGGATAGTCGACAAAACTAACCCGCTCCACTCCTCTAATTCCCATGGCACTCATTTCACCCTCGTTGTCATCCACTTCTAACCCAATCTGATCCAGTGGCTACTTCCCGGCGATCTGACTTGACTCCGCTGCGACACTAAAGGTGCTACGCTGGCGAAATTCTTCTTGTTTACCTAGGTTCCAATTTTTCACCGGCCGGTAATAACCCACCACCCGGCTCCACACCTCGGTCTCGTGGCCACAGCGGGGACAGGTGAACTGCTCCCCCACCAAGTAACCATGCTGGGGACACACACTAAAAGTAGGCGTGAGGGAAAAATAGGGCAACCTAAACTGGCTGAACACCGTTCGGATAGTCTGTTCACACGTCTTTAAGTCGGTCACTCTCTCACCTAAGAAAGCGTGAAACACGGTGCCACCGGTATACTGTGTCTGAAGCTCGTCCTGGTGCTCAAGAGCAGTGAACAAATCCCTGTTGTGGTTAACCGGCAGCTGGGTAGAATTCGTGTAATATGGCTCTTTGTCACCGGATGTGATAATATCCGGGTAGAGCTGTCGATCCAGTTTAGCCAGGCGGTAACTGGTTCCTTCTGCCGGCGTAGCCTCCAAATTGAACAGACGCCCGGTCTCTTCCTGGTAATCACTTAGCCGTTCCCGCATAAAAGCCAGCACTTGCCGGGCCAAAGCCTTGCCCTCGGCAGTATCAATACCTTGCCCCAGCAGATTGAGCGCCGCTTCATGCAGACCCACAATGCCGATGGTATTGAAATGGTTCTCCCAGTAACTCCCAAAACCGGCCTTTACAGTCCGAAGGTAAAAACGAGAATAAGGATAGAGACCCTGTTCGGTAAACTGTTCCAACGCCTTCCGCTTTAAGATTAGGCTTTCTTTAGCCAGATCCATGCGTTTGGCTAAGATTTGCAGAAACTCATTCTTACCCCCGGCCAGATAGCCGATTCGAGGCAAATTGATGGTTACCACACCGATGGATCCCGTGAGCGGATTGGCCCCGAATAAGCCGCCACCCCTGTGTTTGAGCTCGCGTACATCCAGCCGCAGCCGGCAACACATGGAGCGAACATCCTCCGGGTCCAAGTCCGAATTGATAAAGTTGGCGAAATAAGGAATACCATATTTGGCCGTCATATACATAATTTTCTCAGCCACTGGAGTCCCCCAAGGAAAATCGGCCGTGATATTATAAGTAGGTATAGGAAAAGTAAATATCCGGCCCTTGGCATCGCCTTCCGTCATTACTTCACAAAAAGCCTGGTTTAACATGTCCATCTCGGCTTGAAACTGGCCGTAACACTCCTGCCGGCGCTGTCCGCCGATGATCACCGGTTCGTCCTGCATGGTCTTAGGCGGCCGCACGTCGAAAGTAAGATTGACAAATGGGGTTTGAAAACCCACCCGGGTAGGTACATTAAGATTAAAGATGAACTCCTGGAGAGCTTGTTTTACCTCCCGGTAACTAAGGTCGTCATAACGGATAAACGGTGCCAAGTAGGTATCGAAGCTGGCCAGGGCTTGGGCACCGGAAGCTTCGCCCTGCAGCGTATAAAAGAAGTTGGCAATTTGGCCTAGAGCCGTGCGCAGGTGCCGGGCCGGGGCGCTTTCCACTTTTTGAGCCGCACCTTTAAAGCCCTCCAGCAACAGATCCGACAAATCCCAGCCACAGCAATAAACGGCCAAAAGAGCTAAGTCGTGAACATGGATATCCCCGTTAGAATGGGCTTGAGCCACCGCCGGGGGATAAATTCGGTTGAGCCAGTAGCACGATGTTACCGCCCCGATGATATGGTTGTTGAGCCCTTGGAGGGAGTAGTCCATGTTGCTGTTTTCCTTTACCAGCCAGCTCTCCTCTTTTAGGTAGCGCACAACGGTCCTTTCCACATCCAGAAACACATGTTCCAAACTCCGCCAATCGGCCCGTTGCTTACGATACAGTATATAGGACTTAGCTGTACGGGCATGTCCATTTTCTATCAGCACTTTCTCCACGATATCTTGAATCTCTTCCACCTCAGGAATATTTGAATGGCCGTAGCGGTCGGCCAGAATCCGTTCCACTTCCACGGCCAATTGTTCGGCCCGCTCCCGATCACCGCCGCCTACCGATTGGGCCGCCTTGAAAATAGCTGTGGTTATGCGGTTGCGATCATAGGGGACCAAGCGGCCATCTCGTTTTCTGATTTGGTTAAGCAACGTACCCTCACCCACCTCAAGTAATTTGCCACCTACAACATGTAGTGGTATGTTAAGTATAGACCCACTATATAAGCAATGTCCAGCCCTAAACAATGCAGCCAAAGACTGTTAACTGAAAATAGAAATCGATACCGGCGTTGCCCGCTTAATAGCTCACAAACTCGTTTCCAGCTTCTGGAGGTGTGTCTATGTCCCGTCCCTGCCGCCAACTTATCGCTTGGCTCCTGGCAGCATGCGTAGCTGCCTACAGCTTGTCTCCGGTTCTGGCCGCTCCCAGCGCGCCGCCCGGCGCTACCATGACGGCCATAGAGGAAAGAGACCGGCTCATAGCTGAAATCCTCGAGTTAGACACCAAGCTAGCTTTGCTGTACAGCGAAAAAGCCGCGGCTGAGACCCGGTTGGAACAACTGCGAGGCGCCTTAAGAAGCACGCAACAAGAAAAAAGCCGCTTGCTAGCGGCCGCAGCCGAAGAGGAACAAAATGTCGGTCGGTGGTTACGGTTCTTAGTGGAAGAAGGTAGTCTCACCTATCTGGATGTCTTGCTGGGCGCGGTGAATCTGGCTGATTTCTTGAACCGCTTAGACATAGTTGTCACCATCATCGAAACCAATGTAAACAGCCTAAATAAACTACAGGCCCTAACTGTTCAAATCGAAACCCAAGCACAAGAGTATCGGGCCCGTGAACAAGACATCGCCCATGTTTATGCGGCTATTAATCGCAGTCTGGAGGAAGCCCAGCGGTTGCGTCAAGCTAAGTCTCTGGCCCTGGCTGAGGCCGAAAAAAAGCTGGACGACTTTCCGGCCATATTGGCTCTTAGTCAAGCCTGGGAAAAAGTGTTACCGGACATTGAGCGCTGCCTGGATCGACTGAGCAAATTACCCTGGCATACAGTTGAGCCGGACAAAGTACAGCTGGACTACCTCCGCGGCCAAGCCGAGGTAACCTTTAAGCAAAATACCTTGGAGAATCTCTTGAATCGCGGCCTTAGCGCTCAGGATAGGTTTTCCCTGCAGTGCCAACCGGGACTTATGGTCTTAAAGCGTCCAGGGTTGGATTACAGCATTAGCTTTACCATCCGGTCCGAGAACCGGCGCTTGGTATTTGTGCCGCACTCGGTCCTGGTAGGCCAAACAAAGGTACCGGACAGCGCATTGGAGCTGTTGTTTAAAGATCGGGATCTCAGTTTGAACATCCCCCTCATGGCCGGGCTGCAAATCGCCTCAGCTGAAATCAGCGCCGGCGAGATGCGCATCTTCCTCAAGCGAGGTACTTAATCCAGACCCCCGGCCCCTTTGCCGAGTCCAGGCCGAAGCCTCGCCGGAGCACTACGCGAAGCCTCGGGCTACTCGGTGATCATTTCATTCTACGCAAACATTCCCTGGCTTTTCCGGCTAAGTACAGCGAGCCGCAGACCAGCACCGTATCTTTCGGTCCGGCCAGGGTTAAGGCCTTATCGACGGCTCGGCCGATATCCGGCTCCACCAGCGTATCTACCCCCAAAAGCCTTAGCTGGGCAGCTACGTCCTTTGGAGCAGCGGCGCGGGGGCTGTCGGGCCTGGTGACAACCGCCTTGGAGGCAAAGGAAGCAAAAACCCTCAGAATACCGTTAACATCTTTATCCGCCAGTACTCCCACCACCAACAGCAGGCGACCGGCCGGCAAGTACTGCTCCACTGTCCGCGCTAAGGCCTCAGCACCGCTGAGATTATGAGCGCCGTCAATTATAGTCAGCGGCTTTGTCTTTACCACTTCAAACCGGGCTGGCCAACGAGCCGCTGCCAGCCCCTGGCGGAAAGCAGCCTCACTGATACCGGCACCTTGTTCGGCTAACACTCGCCACGCACAAGCTGCTGTGGCTGCATTTTCCAGTTGGTGCGGTCCCAACAGTTTGATCCATAAGTCCGGATACAGGCGGTCAGCCACTTTCAAAGTAAAGCGCTGACCGCTTAAATTATGCTCCTTAGGGTGTACAAACACCGAATCCTCGGTGGCATAAAGGACGGCCTGGTTCCGATCCGCTACAGCTCGAATAGCAGCTTCCGCTTCTGCCTCTTGGGCCCCCATTACCACCGGCACCTTCGGTTTGATGATGCCTGCTTTCTCACCGGCAATGGCGGCCAGCGTGTTACCCAGCACGGCCATGTGATCGATGCCGATGCGGGTGATCACAGCCAGCTTTGGTACCACCACATTAGTAGCATCCAGCCGACCGCCCAGACCTACTTCCAGCACCAAGTAATCCACCCGGCGGGCCGCAAAATACAAGAAGGCTACCACGGTTAACACTTCAAATTCCGTCAGTATTAAGCCGCTTTCGGCCTGTAACCTGTCCACTACCTCCCGCACCTGGGTGAAGTAAAGGGCCAGCTCATGTTCGGCTGCCTCCACCCCATCCGTTAGAAACCGCTCTTGGTACTGGACCAGATGAGGGGACGTATACAGACCGGTGCTATATCCCGCCGCCGTCAACACCGAGCTGATAAAGGTGGCCACCGACCCTTTCCCGTTTGTACCGGCCACATGGATAATACTTAGCCCTTTTTCCGGCCGTCCTAAATTATCCAGTACATGATTGATCCGTTCGAGACCCGGCCGGCTGCCAAACTGCCCTAGCAACTCCAGCCACGCCAGCGCTTCCTCCCAGTTCATAACACACCTCTTTCTACCGGTTCCCCTGAAGCTGAAACAAGCGCTCCTTCAGGCGGGCCAACTTGTCGCGATAACCGGTTTCCTTCTCCCGTTCGTTTTGCACCACTTCAGCCGGTGCCTTAGCCAAAAAACCTTTATTGGTGAGCATCCGTTCCGAACGCTTCACTTCGGCCTCCATAGCAGCAATCTCTTTTTCGACCCGAGCAATTTCTTTCTCCATGTCCACTAAGTCAGCCAGCGGCAGATAAACCTCCACCCCGTTGGTGATAAAACTCACTGCCTGGGGCGGCTTCTGGTCTGTAATGGCACCGGTGACCACTTCACTGGCCCAAGCCAGGCTCTCAAGGTACGCACCTGCTTGGTTCAGAACTGCCGCCGCCTCCGGTTGGGCCTGGATGATTACCCGGGCTCGACGAGTAGGCGGAACCTCCATTTCAGCGCGAGCGTTCCTGATGCCCCGTACCACTTCCTGGATCAAAGCGAAGTCCGCCTCCGCTGTCAGATCCTGTTCTCCCATCGGCTCCGGATAAGGGGCGATCATAATGCTTTCACCTGTATGCGGTAGGTGCTGCCATATCTCCTCGGTGACAAAAGGCATAAAAGGATGCAGCAGCCTGAGGGTGCGCTCCAGGACTTCCCAGAGGACATACTGAGCCGTCTGGCGCCTTGGTCGGTCGTCTCCGTACAGGCGCAGCTTGGCCAGTTCCACGTACCAGTCACAGAACTCATCCCAGATAAACTCGTACAGCAGCCTGCCGGCCCCACCCAGATCGTAGCTGTCGATAAACTCTATTACCCGGTTTCTCACCGTGCTGAACCGACTTCTGATCCAGCGGTCGGCCAAGGTAAACTCTAACGTTGAGACATCGATCTTCTTGGGATCGAAATCTTCCAGGTTAAGCAAGGCCAACCGGGCCACGTTCCAAACCTTGTTGGCAAAATTTCGGGTAGCTTCTACCCGTTCCCATTGGAATCGGAGGTCATAGCCGGGAACACTGCCGGTAATAAGCATAAACCGCAGCGTATCGGCCCCGTACTTTTCAATCACTTCCAGCGGATCGATCCCGTTACCCAAGGATTTACTCATCTTACGCCCCTGAGCATCCAGAACCAGCCCATGGATGAATACATCTCGAAAAGGCACGTCGTCCATAAACGGCAGGGCCATGAAAATCATCCGGGCTACCCAGAAGAAAATAATATCGCGCCCGGTGACCAATACCGAGGTGGGGTAAAAGTAGCCAAGATCCGCTGTCTCCTCCGGCCACCCCAAGGTGGAAAACGGCCACAAAGCCGACGAAAACCACGTGTCCAGAACATCGGGATCCTGATCAATCTTACTGCTGCCACAGGCACAGCAAGAGGTGATGTCTTCCCTGCTGGCAATCTCGGCCCCGCAATCGCGGCAATACCAGACCGGAATCCGGTGTCCCCACCAGAGCTGCCGTGAAATACACCAATCGCGGATATTCTCCAACCACTGGCAATAGATTTTGGTGAAGCGCTCCGGGACAAATCTAATGCGCCCGTCTTTTACTGCCTGCAAAGCCGGTTGCGCCAACGGCTGCATCTTCACAAACCATTGTTTAGACAGCAGCGGTTCGATTACCGTGCCACAGCGAGAGCAATGCCCAACCGCATGAGCCAAGTCCTCCACCTTTACCAGGTAACCCCCGGCTTCTAATTCCTTCACCAGCCGCTGCCGGCACTCATAACGATCCTGTCCGGCGAACTTATCGGCAGCGGCTGTCATTTTCCCATCTAAATCAATAACCGAAACTTGATCTAGATTATGGCGCTGCCCCACTTCGAAGTCGTTAGGGTCATGGCCGGGCGTTATTTTCACTGCCCCGGTGCCGAAGGCCGGATCCACATAATGATCGGCAATAATAGGCAACCGGCGCCCCACCACCGGCAAAACAGCTTCTTTGCCCACTAAATCCTGGTACCTTCCATCATGCGGGTTTACAGCCACAGCCGTATCACCCAGGATTGTTTCCGGGCGCGTGGTAGCTACAGTAATGTAGCCATCGTCATCGGCCAGCGGATAACGTACATACCATAAATGGCCGGCTAAATCCTCGTGCTCCACTTCAATGTCGGAAATGGCCGTGTGGCACTTGGGACACCAGTTCACAATATAGTTTCCCCGGTAAACCAAGCCGCGCTCGTACAAACTGACAAATACCTCGCGCACAGCCCGGGAACAGCCTTCGTCCATAGTGAAGCGTTCCCGGGTGAAGTCACAGGACGCTCCCAGCCGCTGCAGTTGAACGATAATTTGGCCGCCGTACTGGTGCTTCCACTCCCAGACCCGATCCAAAAATTTTTCCCGCCCTAGCTCCCAGCGGCTGAGGCCCTCCTTGGCCAACTCTGCCTCCACCCGCGCTTGCGTGGCAATGCCGGCATGATCTGTCCCCGGTAGCCACAAAGTAGGGTTGCCTTGCATCCGCTGATAGCGGATAAGAACATCTTGAATAGTATTATCCAAAGCATGACCCATATGGAGAGCTCCGGTCACATTGGGCGGCGGGATCACAATGGTATAGGGTTCCTTCTCCGGTTCGATCTCCGGCGTAAAGTAACCGTTATCCAGCCAATACTGATACCATTTCTCTTCTACCTTATGGGGATCATATACAGTAGGGATCTCTCTCGTTGTCATGGGTATCTTCCTTTCCTAATGTTTTATATTTCGTATCCGCCCGGCCCCGTTGGGCTGGGTAAAGACTGTGCTTCGTTGTCATCTTGAAGGCTTTGCCTGAAGGATCCTGTTTAAGATTCTTCAGTCGCTTTGCTCCTTCAGAATGACAGGAAACCCTTGCATTTATTGTGGTACGGGTAACGCATGCAAATTCTTACCAAACGAAAGTCAAGATTGTCACCCTGAGCAAACGGAGGTCGAGATTGTCATCCAGCCTGCCCAGCCTGCCCAGAGCGAAGCGTAGGGAGCGAAGCGCAGGATCTAAACAGCATACGGTAATACAAAAACCTCCGCCCGCAAAGGACGGAGGACCGTGGTACCACCTTAATTCCCCGGCCAGAGAAAATCCCCAGCCAGGCTCTTGGCCTTAACGCGGCCCACGGCCCAGGCTACTTTTTTCACCTGAGCGGCTCTTGGGCGACTTTCGGCGCTACCTCCGAGGAAACCTTCCAGCCGCGGGTTTCCCTCTCTGGACGG
>DURJ01000185.1 GCA_012837285.1 Bacillota bacterium | reverse complement strand
GCCCTGCATGACGGTGAGGATGGCGGCGTCAGTTTGGCCCAGGCCGTGGGTGCTGACGTAGCCGAGGTTGGCGATGGTTTGTTCGGCGGTTTTGCCGATGATGCCGTCCAGTTGGTCGGCGCTGAGGCCGCGGATGGCGAGCTTGGCGGCGAGGACGGCTTCGGCGGCGGTGGCGGCCAGTTTGAGGGCGCAGCCGTTTTTGCCGCCATCGCAGAAGACGCCGGCTAAGCTGGCGATGATGTTCTGGATGGCGCGGCCCACGGCGGCGGCATCCCCGCCCAGCAGCCAGGTGCAGGCGGCGGCGGAGCCGGCGCCGGCAGCTACGGAACAGCCGCAGATGGGCGATATTTTGCCGGTATGTTCTTTGATATAAACAGTGACCAGATGGCTTAGGGCCAGGGCCCGGGCCAGTTTTTCGGCGGGAAACTTTAGTTCTTCCCAGACCACGGTTACGGGAATGATGGCTTCGATACCGTGGTTGCCGCTGCCGGCGCTGGACATAATGGCGATGGGTAGTCCACCCATGCGGGCATCGGAAGCAGCGGCGGTATAGATACGGGCTTTAGTGGCCATATCGGCACCTAAGACACCCTGATCCAGCATGGTCTTTAGGGTTTTTCCCACGCCGTGGCCGGCGCTTTTGGTTAGACCTTCTTGGGCCGCCTGCCAGTTCATACGGGCTCCGTCCAGCAAGAACTGGATCTCGGCTGCCGGTACGGTTTCGATGAAATCCACTAAATCGGATAAGCTTAAATTTGAAATGGATTCAGGGGCAGAAGCTACGGCTGTGGCGGCTGTTTCCTGCACGGGCTCGCCGTAGATGGGCTGCCCGTTTTTCTCTACGTAAATGATGTTAGTATGACTTCCTGAAATAATTACTCGAGCGGAGTCTTGGCCTCGGGTCACAGTAGCTTGGACGAATATTCCGCTTAAGGCCGGATCGAAGGTTACGTCTACCCTACCCTGCTCCACCAGCTCCTTGGCCTGGTGCACGACTGCGAGCGTCACGGCAGAGAGCACTTCCAGCCCCTGTTCCGAGCGGCCGATGAGGGCACCTAAGGCAGCGGCAATGGGGATCCCGCGCTCGCCGGTACCGGGGATGCCAACGCCCAGGCCGTTCTTGTACACGCCGGGGCTGCAAACAACTTGGATACTGTCTACGGAGTCGATGTTACCGAGGGCCTCCCGGGCTCGGGCCACGGCCAGAGCACAGGCCACCGGTTCGGTACAACCAAAGGCCGGTTTTACTTGCGCACGCAATACGGATAAAAGTTGGGTTTGCATGGCAACCGCCTCCTATGATATGTTACTGTAATATGTTAGTTCCCAATGTTGACTGTTTTCTGTTGTTATTGATGGTCATGTGCCGATAATAGAAGTATTGCAAGTTGTATGCCAGGAAAGTGACATTGCTATGAAAGCACTACTTCGTTGTCATCCTGAGGGCTTTGCCCGAAGGATCTTATTCCGAATCCCTATACTACTACACCAACATAGCATTGATCGGGAGCCAGGCGGCCACGAGAGCCGCCCCTACGAGATGGTGCGGTGGCATGGAACGCAGGCGGCAGGGACTGCTCAGGATGACAGGCGGCATGGGAATGCTTAGTATGACAGGTGGCATGAGAATGCGCAGGATGAGACACCCATGTCATTGCTATGAAAGCACTACTTCGTTGTCATCCTGAGGGCTTTGCCCGAAGGATCTTATTCCGAATCGGTAACCTCACACTTCGCTAAGAACGGTAACCCGAAGCTCTGACATGTCGCCGAAGAATAAGGGCCACTGAGAAAAATAAACGCCCTTCCTTTTCTCAGGGTTGCAAAAAGAAGGTGCGCTGGTTTCTCAGGTATGCGAAATATTATCAGGTTTGCGAAACGATTATGAGGCCGGTGTGTCTTTGTGTTTGGCCAGTCGCCGGTACAAAGTAGCCAAGGAGATGCCCAGTCGCTGGGCGATTTGGGCCTTGGCTTCGGCCGAGGTGCCGTAGGCGTCAAGACAGTGGTTTAGAATCTGGCTTTCGTAGTTAGCTAGCATCTGTTCTAAGGTGGCACCGGCCGGTACTTCGTCGTAAGCCCCAGCACTTAAAGCCGCTGCCGTCTCAGCCGTGCTGTAGCCGTTGGTGCCGTTAGCTTTTTCACCGCGCAGGTACGGCGGCAAATCGGCCGGGGTGATTACCGAGCCGGGAGCCAGGTTAACAGCGTATTCGATGGCGTTTTCCAGTTCACGTACGTTGCCGGGCCAGTGATGTCGCCGAAGCAGCTCAAGTGCTTCGGCGCTAAGCTCCCTGGTACGGCGGCGCAGAAGGTTGGAATATTTATCGATAAAAAAG
>DURJ01000184.1 GCA_012837285.1 Bacillota bacterium | reverse complement strand
TTGTCAGTCATGTGATGACCGCGTCTAGAAAAGAAGCATCGAATTGTCTTCAGCGAAGACGAATCTAAAATCAATTCTAAACCCAAAAACTCGGCCACAGCCTCTTTAGTAATATCATCTTGAGTAGGTCCAAGACCTCCGGTTAAGATAATAACATCAGCCCGTTTCCAAGCGACTTCCAAAGCTGTCTTAAGCCGCTCCTTATTGTCACCAACAGTGACTATGTGATGGAGTTCGATCCCAAGGGCAGCTAGCTGCTCGCCTAGGTATTGAGCGTTAGTATTGGCTATTTGACCAAGTAAGAGCTCAGTCCCCACTGAGATTATTTCCGCTTCCATTTGAACTGTCACCATCTTTCATTAGTGCATTCAGTGCAGGTACCCTCTGTTAGTTTCGGCAACGAGCAGGTTTCTCCTGCTAAGTAGTCACAAATCCGTTATTAGGGAAAAATGCTGGCTAGACAGCCAGCATTTTCTTGGTATTCGAATCGTCTGAGACATCTGTCTGCGCCAAGGATATTCGCAGTTCTTTGCCTTCCAGCCGTTCTTTCTCCATTAGTTGGTGAGCTAAGACTATCACTTTGGTTTGTTGTTCTCGTAAAATACATTCTGCTGCTTGCTTTTCCCGATTCAAAATATCACCGACTGTTTTGTGCAAATCGGTATTTGACATGTCCACTATGGAAACTAGTCCTAAAGAAGACATACCGGCTTGAATCATCTTTTTAGCTATAGTCACCGCTTGCTCTAAGTCCCCTTGAGCACCGGTACTTCCAATTCCAAGGAAGATTTCTTCTGCTGCCAAACCGGCCAGCAAAACCTGTAGCTGTTTTCTTAGATAGGTTTCGGTGTAGAGGTAATAGTCATCGTCAGGAGTCTGTCTGGTATAGCCTAGGGCTTGGCCGCGAGAAACAATGGTCAGGGCTGCTACCGAACCGGGTTTTAGTACTTCACTGACCACGGCATGACCAACCTCGTGGATAGCAATACGCCAAAGCTCCTCTTTTTGTGGTCGCCGATCGAGTTTTTCGCCTAGACAGACTTTGTCAATGGATTCGATCAAGTGGCGTTGGTTAATAATATTATTGTTTTCTCGCAAAGCGAGAATGGCAGCTTCATTAGCCAAATTCTCTAAGTGTGCCCCGGAAAAGCCGAACGTAGCCCGGGCAATTTCTGTTAGATCTACATCATCAGCTAGGGGTTTATTACCGGTGTGCAACTTCAGAATCTGATAACGACTTTCTTGATCCGGTAGTTCGACTTGTACTACCCGGTCGAAACGCCCCGGTCGTAGCAGTGCCGGATCCAGCATGTCTAGCCGGTTAGTAGCAGCCATGACAAGTATTTTGGTTCCTGCGTAGTCCTTGATACCATCCATTTCGGCCAGGAGCTGGTTTAAGGTCTGGTCATACTCTAAGTGGCCCTGATATTGACCTCGCTTACTACCCAACACATCAATTTCGTCGATGAAGATCACAGCTGTTTGCTTGTGACCCTGGGTAGCCAATTGACGGGCCTGCTGGAATAGACCACGCACCCGCTGTGCTCCCACACCGGCGTACATTTCTATGAACTCGCTGCCGGCTACCGCTAAGAAAACGGCGTCAGTGTAAGTGGCCGCAGCTTTGGCTAAGAGTGTTTTGCCTGTTCCCGGCGGTCCGGCCAGGAGAATTCCCTTCAGCGGCCGGATTCCCAGAGCTTTGGTTCGTTTGTCAGCTTTGACAAAATCAAGCGCTTCTTGCAGCTCTTTCTTGGCCGTCTGCTGGCCGCCCACTTGCTGAAAAGTGATGCCCGTAAGTTTCGCAGCTGCACTATCTTCGCCTAGCCGTCGCTGTATAACCTTGAGGCCACCTCGTTCGTAGAATATATAAACCAGAATAGCAATCAAAAGCAAGGGTAAGAAATTGAGCCCACGAAGACCGGCAAAGAGCAAAATACCCAATCCGAGGCCCAGCATTACTTCCTTGTTCACAGTGCTGCCGCCTCCTTCTGAGGCTGGCCGCGCTGACGCACAGCGTATAAATACGTTGCATCTTGGCGGAGCTCTAAATACACGCATTCTTCGTCAACATAAAATTTTTCGTTAACCCCGACAACAGCAGCCAATTCGCCCAGTTTTGTCGCCGTAGTACTAAAATTGCCCTTCATTATCGCTTCTTCAATATAGATCTGCATTTGCCAATAAAGGTCTTCTAAGGCCGGGGTACGATTATCGGCCAGTTTTAGGGAAAAATCCGACGGGTTCAGGTGTCTTTGGATCACGTAAATTGCTTGCCGGTAAACATCTGACAGATTCCCCACGGGCAAAAGATCAAGCGTTATGTTGTATCCGGTTGTAGTGTTGTCTATTATTACCGCCCTGACTCCTGGTACGGCCCGGAGATCCTGTAACAGGGGGCGTTCGACCAATAATTGTCTGTAGACGGTTTGACCACCAACAAGAATCAGTACGGTCAGTAATGCTAAGGCAACTATGATATCAACTCGATACCCGCGATACCGCATGAGCCAGGTCTCCCCCCTTATTTACCTGGCTCCTATTATAACATAAGAGGCCTTGCCAATTAGCAGGCAAAGCCTGGTGATAGGGCCAAAATATGCATGGGTTACTTTATGAGGTAAGCCATAGTTTCCGACCTTTAAGAAAGTAATCGATGCCTGAAAATATGGTTAGGATTACTGCCAGGGACATAGCGATGTTACCAAAAGGGATACCCCATAGACTAAAAGGATAATCCTGAACCAGCAAGGCTGTAATGGCGATAATCTGAAATATGGTTTTTAGCTTGCCCAGAGGGCTGGCAGCAATTACAATTCCGTCGGCGGCTGCAATAGCCCGTAGGCCGGTCACAGCGAGCTCCCGCCCAATAATAAGGAGTGCAACCCAAGACACCAGGCGCCCTCCTTCAACTAAAACCAGAAGAGCAGCACTAACTAGCAACTTATCAGCCAGCGGGTCAAGGAGTTTGCCAAAACGGGTGACTTCTTGGCGACGGCGGGCTAGATATCCATCCAACGTATCAGTAAGGGCTGCAATCACAAAAACAACGGTGGCCAAATAATCACCATAGGGCAATTTCAACCCGACAATTAACATGAATAGGGGGATCAAAACAATCCGTACCAGGGTGATCTTATTAGGTAGGTTCACTTACTATTCTCCCCTTTAAGTCATAAGTCGTTGTCTGTTCGATAACCACTTGTTGGAACTGCCCTGGCAGCAAGCCTTCTCCTCTTACATAAGTTATCCCGTCCACATCCGGTGCTTGCCGAAAACAGCGTCCAATTGCCCCTTGGCTGCTTGACTGCTCAATTAACACTGGCAGTTTCTTTCCTAGCCAAGCCCGATTGCGCTCGCGGGAGATTGGCCGTTGACAGCGGAGTAGTTCGTGTAGGCGTTCCTTTTTAAGCTTGTCAGGAACCTGATTGGGAAGATTATTTGCCGGGGTACCATGTTGAGGCGAATAAGCAAAGGCCCCAACCCAATCGAATTTTTGTTCTTGAACAAAATGTAAGAGCTCGAGAAAATCAACCTCTGTTTCTCCTGGAAATCCAACAATGAATGTAGTTCTCAAAGCAGCATCGGGCAGTGTCCTGCGCACCTGGGTCAAAAGTTTCAGTAGGGTTTCTTGACGGCTGCTCCGTCCCATTGCTCTCAAGATACGATCACTTATGTGCTGCAAAGGCATATCCAGATAATGACAAATCTTCGTTTCTTCCGTCATCACAGCCAATAAGTCAGCGTTAATGTGCTCAGGATACAGATAGAGTAGTCTTATCCACTGAAGATTATCTATTGCCGTGAGTTTTCTTAACAGGTGCGGTAGGCGACGCTTCCCATACAGATCCAGTCCGTAGCTGGCAGAATCCTGAGCAATGAGAACTAGCTCTCGTACTCCTTGGTCGGCCAAAGCTCTAGCTTCCTCGACAATGCTATTTTCCGGTCGACTTACCAGCGGACCTCTTAGCTCAGGAATAATGCAATAAGTGCAGTGGTGATGACAGCCCTCAGCCAACTTCAAATATGCCATTCCCGGGGGAGTCGACAGCAGTCTTTGGCCTTCCAAAAGCCCTCCTGGGGCACCCAGACAAACGATGGTGTTACCGCTATTTAACTGTCGAAGAACTTCAGGTAAATCCCCTAGCCTTCCCGTACCGAGCACAGCATCAACTTCAGGCATTTGGGTGGCTATGTCTTGGGCATAACGTTGAGCTAGGCAACCGGTAACAACCAGATGCTGACATTTGCCGCTTTTTTTAAGTTCGGCCAATTCTAGGATGGTGTCAATGGTTTCTTCTTGGGCTGCGGTAATAAAGGCACAGGTGTTGACGATGATGATATGGGCTTCTTTGGGGTCGGTTGTAAATTCGTACCCCTCTGTTGCCAGTGTAGCTAACATGTGTTCGGAGTCCACCAGATTCTTGGCACAACCCAGTGAGATTAGGTATACTGTTTGTTGTTTCACGGACATAATCCCTCTCTGCCATAACTGCTTTAGGTAACCATCGACTAGGCTTCAAACTATAACTGACGCTTAACAGTGATATTTCGTGGCTGGCCGGGCTTACCGGCTTTACCCACATGAAGACCATTGACAGTAAGATCCAAGACACTTGGATTTCCGGCCCGGAGCCAAATGGTATCAGTGGCACTAATAGTGCGGCGAGTTCCGTCAGTAAGGGTCTCCGCTATTTCCGCTGAATTATCAGTACGGATTGCTATCCAGCAGCGATCGCTAGTAACAAACAATTCAATCTGCGGTGACTCAGTTACCCGATAGATGATTTCACCTTCAGTATCGTGTACAGTCTCAACGTCAACTCGCGCTACCTCAGGGTCTGGTTGGTCACGGAAGTTTTCGGGGGGCGGCGCCAAAGGTACCTGGTTTTCGACTCCAGGCGGCTCTTTGGGTTGCGGACCAGGCGGGATTAATCCTTTGGTCAGGGCAATTGAAGCCACAACCAATAGTAAGAGCAGGGCCATTACTAATAAAGTTCGGCGCCGAAAGGTTGGACGTGTTGGGGGTATCCACGAACTTCGGGGTTTAGGACCGGGGGCACTGTCATCTTGTGGTTTTCTGCTTTGACTGTAACGATTAACCAAGGCTTCACCCGGCAATCCTAAAAAGCAGGCATAATTCTTTAGAAATCCTTTGAGATATACTTCGCCGGGCAAAATCTCTTTTTGGCCCTGCTCCAAGGCTCGTAGATAGTGGCGACGAATCTTCGTTTCTTCCTGAGCTGCTTCAAGTGTTAGTCCTTTGGCTTCTCGTGTCTCCCTGAGCAAACTGCCAATTTGAGCCAGTACTTGCCCCTGATCCTCTATGTTTTCCTTGTTAGGCACTTCATGTCCCCCCAAAGAGCTCCTTACAGTTCGGTTGAATCCAGAAGGTGTTGATAACGTTCCTTGCTAATTAATACCTGCCTGGCTTTGCTGCCTTCGGACGGACCAACATAGCCTCTGGCCGCGAGCTGGTCGATGATGCGGGCAGCTCTGGTATAGCCGATGCGAAAACGACGTTGTAAGTAAGAAGCCGATGCTTGGCCGGTCTCAACCACAAGTTCCAGCGCTTGGTAAAATAGTTCATCCACTTCTTCCGTGGGATCATCTTTAGTCTTAGGTTGTACTTTGAGGATAGCTTCGTCGAATCTAGGTTCACCTTGATTATGCCAGAATTCAACCAATTTCGCTACTTCCTGATCGGAAATAAACGCTCCTTGTACCCGTTGGGGTTTAGAAGCCCCCACCGGATAAAACAACATGTCACCTTTTCCCAGCAGTTTTTCCGCCCCGTTCAGGTCCAGAATAGTGCGTGAGTCTGTTTGCGACGAAACGGCGAATGATAAGCGGGAAGGGATATTGGCCTTAATCAAGCCGGTTATTACGTCTACAGACGGCCGTTGCGTAGCCATAACCAAATGAATACCGGCTGCTCGTGCCATTTGAGCTAACCGGCATATAGCTTCTTCTACATCTGCCGGTGATACCATCATCAGGTCAGCCAACTCGTCGATCACCACCAGAACGAACGGGAGTCTTGCCTCCGGCTTGGCTTCATTATAGCGCCTAATATCACGAACGCCGGCAGCTGCGAACAAGCTATATCTGTTCTCCATTTCGGTTACTACCCAGTTCAGAACCCCAGCCGTTTTCTTGACATCGGTCACCACCGGAGCCAGAAGATGCGGGATACCGTTGAAACTGGCAAGCTCTACCATCTTAGGATCAATTAACAACAACTTGACTTCATCTGGAGTCGACTTGAACAAGATACTACTAATGAGTGTGTTAATGCATACGCTCTTACCGGAACCGGTAGCCCCGGCTATGAGAAGGTGGGGCATTTTTGCCAGATCAGCCACCACCGGTGTGCCGCTGATATCTTTCCCTAAAGCAATAGTGAGCGGGGAGGCGGACTGAGCAAATATTGCTGATTCAATTACTTCACGGAGAAAGACAGGCTGTATTTCCTTGTTAGGTACTTCGATACCGATAGCTGCTTTCCCTGGAATAGGTGCTTCGATGCGGACATCGGTAGCAGCAAGGCCAAGGGCAATATCATCAGATAGGGACACGATACGGCTTACCTTCGTTCCAGGGGCCGGGTAGATCTCGTACCGTGTTACAGCCGGTCCATAGCATACTTCGGTTACTTTAGCCTGAACCGAAAAATTGGCTAAGGTCTGCTCCAGAATCCTAACGTTTTCGCTTATATCCTTTTCGAGTCGTTGATCTTTAAGCCGAACCGGCTTACGCAGTATGGTAACAGGGGGAAGACAGAATAAACCGCTAGGCGGAATTCTTGCCCTAGCAGGTTCAGACCGACTTTCTTGGTCAGATAAAGCTTGGCCGGTAGCGGTAATTGACTGAGCCGTGGCTAGAGACATCGTGTCCGCTTTCTTAATCCTGACCACGTTACCAGGCTTAAGAATTGGCTTACTGTTATCAACAGCGGGAAAGGCCGAGTCGTTTACAGAAAACCGAGGCGAGCTTGGCTTCTGACTAAGGCGCTTCCTTAAGGCTGCGCTCAAAGCCAGGAAAAACTCTTCGTTAATTAGTATCAAACCGATAACAGTTAGGGCAGCTAGCAGAATCCAGCTGCCGACACGACCGAAAAGACGGACCAAACCTAAGGCCAGGACCTGGCCGACAAGTCCGCCGCGGCCGTTCGGATAGAGTGATGTAGCAGGGGTGCTAAGCTGAACTCCGATGACAATCATTAAGAAAACTAGAACCAGACCGCCAATTGCTTCTGCCTTGATCCAGCGGCCCAGCATTACAGCTAGGGCTGCACCTAAAGAGATTACAGGTAGCAGGTAAGCTGCCAGGCCAAATAGGGACCAGAGAACACGACGCAGAAAACCGCCTACCAGCCCCATGCGTTCTGAAAATAAGCTAGCCAATACCAACAACGAGGTAGCTGTTACCAGAATTGCACCTGTAAGTGGAGGCTGGTTATTGTTCGTGCGCTTGTTCTTTTGAAGTCGCGGCATTGCCATCCCGCCTTACTGGTTACTCTGGTTATCTGGCTGAAATATTCTACACACCTTAACAATAATCCTTTAAAAATCATCCAGTACCATGTGGGCCACGTTGTTAGCATGGTCGATTATCCGGCCTAAGTTACCGATTATGTCTAAATAAACCACTGCTGCAGCTGGCATACAAATACCTTCGTTTAGACGGCTGATGTGTTTGTCTCGATAAGAACGCTCCATTATGTCAGCCTGTTGTTCCCATTCCACTACTTTTTGGGCTAAACCCATGTTATCGGTCCGGAGCGATTCCAAAGAAGCCTCCAGGGCTTTCAAGGCCAGATTGTAGAGTTCATTCAGCTCGGCCCGTGCTTCGGCCGAAAAGGTCGTGTGTTTGTCCAGACGTGTGTCAATTAAACGAACTAACTCATAAGAATGATCCCCTACCCGCTCTAAGTCGTTGACTGCGTGCAACAAGCCGGTAAGTCGCCGCGAGGCACTGCTGTCTAGGCCTTGCTGGGAGACTGTGGCTAGAAAAGCGGTGATTTCCATTTCTAACTCATCTATTATTTCCTCTTTTTGTTCCACTAGCTGGACCCGTTTGCTATTATCCTCGTATATACTAGCCATGGCATCTTGTAGACTGGCCTTGGCCAATTCACCCATACGAACCAGTTCCTTCGTCACTTGACCCAAAGCAATGTTAACCGGTAGACGGGAAACATGGCGGTTATCTATATATTTTAAGCCGCGTTCAAGAACTGCTTCCTCACCCGGTAACAGGGTAGTAACCACTCGTCCCATATATTGTAAGAAAGGTAAGAAAAGCAAAGTGTTGATGATGTTGAACATGGTATGGGCATTGGCAATTTGGTGAGCCAGATCAGAAGAAGTAGCTTCTACCAAGGTCAGAAATGGCGAAATGAAAGGCAAGAAGAGTATGGCTCCTAGAGTATTAAACAAAAAATGGATTAAGGCAGCACGCCTGGCATTTAGAGATGTGCCCACGCAAGCTAGCAGAGCAGTTATTGTGGTACCGATATTGCTACCGAATACCAGGCCCATGGCAGCAGTTAGGTCGATGATACCTTGTCCGGCCAAGGCGATGGTCATTCCGATGGTAGCACTACTAGCTTGGATAATACTTGTCACCATAGCTCCGATAACTACCCCCAGAACGGGGTGAGTACTGAGGGTGCCCATCAAGTGAAAAAAGAACGGCTCGTCACGCAAGGGCTCTACACTGGCCGACATTATGTTCATGCCCAAAAAAATGAGGCCGAATCCGAGGATGACCTCTCCTAACGTTTTTCCGCGTGGCTCCCGGGCCAGGAAGAAAAGCAGGAATCCTATACCTATGGCCGGCAAAGCTAATTGATTCAGGTTCAACGCAACCAATTGAGCAGTTATGGTGGTACCGATATTAGCCCCAAAAATAACACCAATAGCTTGTCCTAGGGAAAGTAGCCCGGCATCGACAAAACTGACAACCATGACTGTGGTCGCACTGCTGCTTTGGATAAGAACAGTAATTCCAATACCCACTAAAATGCCCACGAAGGGAGAATTGGTAAGGAGCTCAAGAATGCGCCGCAATCGTTTCCCGGCTGTTTTCTCTAACCCTTCACCCATCATATGAACACCAAAAATAAATAGCCCCGTACCGCCAAGTAAACCCCACAAGAGTTCCAGAGAACTGACCTCCCCTCATTTATCCGCTCTAATTATAACAGTAAATAACGCCAGGCGGTAGGGGTATTGAGCAGAAAAAAGAGAGCCTACTTGGCTTGAAAAGTGATAATAGCTCCTGGAAATAAGGTTGGATCGAGGAAATCGGCTGGATTCGTGCTTAGGATTCGAACAACGCTGGCATGAGTTGCATCCTTTCTTTCCACCAGCACTTTACGGCCGCGAATATCGATTTCTTCATAAGAAGGACGAAATTCGTCGCTACCGTCCAGAACCAATTCTAGGGGCATAGGTGTATGAATAATCATTGCAGAGGCCTCCCCTGGGGTAATTTCTTGTCAGCGACAAGTTCATTCAGCTTGGCTAAAGCGTGTTCAATGCCGCCTTCAGCATCAACGAGACCGACTTCAACAGCTTCACGACCTACTAATACGGTGCCAATATCCCGAGCTAACTCGCCTGTTCTAAACATAAGTTCCCGAAATTTTGTTTCAGAGACACGGGAATGTTTAGTAATAAACCGGACTACCCGATCCTGCATTTTGTCAAGATATTCATACGTTTGCGGGACGCCGATCACCAGGCCGTTTAGGCGGATAGGGTGAATAGTCATGGTGGCTGTGGTGGCGATGAAAGAGAAATCGGCACTGACGGCTATTGGTACTCCGATGCTGTGACCGCCGCCGAGAATCAGCGATACTGTAGGCTTACTCATACTAACTATCATTTCAGCAATAGCTAAGCCGGCTTCAACGTCTCCGCCCACGGTGTTGAGAATTATGAGTAGTCCGGAGATTTTCGGGTTTTGCTCCACGGCAACCAGTTGGGGGATAATATGCTCGTATTTAGTAGTCTTGTTTTGCGGAGGCAATACCAGATGCCCTTCAATTTGCCCGACAATGGTCATACAGTGGATATTGCTGTCAGGTGCCTCGGGGGGTGCTAGTTGACCGAGTTCCTGTAAGTTGCTGGCAGGTGTATCTGTGGGTTGGGAAGCAGATTTCTCCGGGGACTGAGGCTGTTCTTCCAGCCGCAACTTATTTGGTATTGTCCACTTATTCACTCACCGACACCTCCTGCTGAAGTGATAATGTAAGAATTGGACTGCGTTGCCGGTATCAAAGCTTTTTCTTTGAAGATGACAACACAAACCGTATCTTTGTCTCCATGCTCTCCTAATAGATGCTCTGAAACAGTAAGCTTAAGCCCAGGTTGGTACGTATTTAGTATGGGGTAAGGCCCACCTTAATATACTCGGGTCACAAAGGGCAGAAAAAACCCGGCCTAAGCAGTAAGGCCGGGCCTGGCTATATTTCCATGATGATAGGAAGTATCATAGGGCGACGTCTGGTGCGTTCGAACAGGAACCTACCGAGCACATCCCTTATTTGGCTCTTGATTATAGACCATTGAGAGGTCTGACATTTGTCCAGGGCCAGACGCACCTTTTCCTTGGCTTCTTCCAGTAATCCTTCTGCTTCGCGAACATAGACAAAGCCCCTAGACACAATATCCGGTCCAGCAACCACCACACCTTTTTCTTTGTTCATGGTGACTACCACAATGATAATTCCGTCCTGAGATAGTTGCTTACGGTCGCGCAAAACAATGTTGCCAACATCACCTACACCTAGCCCATCCACCAGCACTTTACCAGCCGTAATCCGTCCGGCGAGACGAGCCTTAGACGGCGTAAATTCTACACTGATGCCGTTTTCCACCACCAGAATATTGTCAGCTGGCAGACCCACTTGCTGTGCTATCCGGGCATGCCACACTAATTGGCGATAATCGCCGTGAATCGGAACGAAGAACTGCGGCTGAATTAGATTCAGCATGAGCTTAAGCTCTTCTCGACAAGCGTGGCCAAAGGGGTGACGCCAGGAAGTAAGTTCTGGGTACACGTCCGCTCCGGCTTTGAACAGATTGTCAATGTGACGTGCTATGGTCTTCTCACTTCCCGGTCCAGGTGGAGCCACCAGAACAACTGTGTCACTGGCTTGCACCGATACTACTGGCTTTGAGCCGTAACTGGCAGTGCCGGTATTCTCAAGGCTGTCAAATCCGGAAACCACAATTACCTGCTCGTGTGGAGGTAATTCATCGGCCTTAGGATCGAACAGAGCTGAAGCGGCAAAGGACAGATGACCGACCTCGGAAGCTAAATCCAGCAGCGCACGACCGTCCGGCCACGAAATATAGGTGCGTCGTCCAAACGCTGCTGCTGTGTTGATTACCTGCTGAAGTCGGTACAAGCTGGCTCCGTAACCGACCATGATAACTCGGCCTTTGGCTGCTTGAAGTATATTGCGGATGGCGGTGCCGGTTTCCTGTTCAGACGGGGAATATCCTGCCACTTCTGCATTACTACTATCGGAGAGCAGTAAGAACACTCCCTGCCGACCTAATTCAGCCAGGCGATGAATATCGGTAAAATGACCATTAGGGGGCGTTTGGTCAAAATGAAAATCTCCGGTATGGACTACTCTTCCGCACGGGGTAGAGACAACCACGGCTGCTGCCCCTGGCAAAGTGTGGCTAACAGTGACTAATTCAACCTTGAAACCGCCCAGGGACACTTGTTCTCCAGGGTCTACACTTCTTAGATCGGCCCCCTTTAGTCCGGCCGCCCGTAAGTTTACCTGTGCCATACCGGCAGTCATTGGTGTAGCAATAACCGGAACAGAGATTTGTTTTAACAGGTATGGTAAAGCACCGATGTGTCCTTCATGGCCGTGAGTCAAAATAATGCCGCGCACTTTTTCCTGGTTATCTAACAAGTAAGAAATATCTGGGATAACAAGGTCAATTCCCAGCAGCTCCTCCTCTGGAATCATGTACCCGCAGTCAATGGCAATAATATCTCGTTCGGTTTCCAGAAGAAGCATGTTCTTACCCCGTTCCCCAACTCCGCCCAAGGGAATTAGGGTAAGCTTATTGTTTGTATCGAGGGTCAACAGCGCACCTCCCATGTGCTACATATAATAAAAAAACTCCCTGGGCCCACCAGGGATAAAGCCTGGCCCTTTTTGCCAACGCTCCCGCTCTGTAGCCTCTCTATATTATACCCTTAATTGCTGTGTTATTACAATAGCTGGGCAGCCCAATCAACCTCAACACAACTAAGGAGGGAATGTTTCCCTCCTTAAGCTTTAAAGAAGACCTGCTTCTTTAAGTATACTTTCCAGATAGATCTCTTCTTTGTTTGTGAGCGGGAGCAGCGGTTGTCTCAGACCGCCGACAGGGAAACCCACCAGTTTCAGGGCCGCTTTTACCGGTGCAGGGCTAGTGGTAAAAAACAGGCCTTTGAACACTGGGAAATATTTTAGGTGAATGTCTTTAGCCGCTTCCCAGTTACCTTCAGTAAAAGAAGAAATCATTTCTCGCATTTGGCCGGCCACTAGGTGGGACGCTACGGAGACAATGCCTTTGGCTCCCAGGGCCAGCATGGGCAGAGTGAGGCTGTCATCTCCACTGTAGACATTAAATCCGCTAGGGACACGTCGGCAGATCTCGGAAACTTGATCCAGGCTCCCCCCAGCCTCTTTAAGAGCAACAATGTTCGGGACGTCATTTGCTAAGCGAACTACCGTATCTGGATCAATATTGCGGGCGGTGCGGCCGGGAACATTGTAAATCATTACCGGTAGTGTTGTTGCGGCGGCCACTGCTTTGAAGTGTTCGTAGAGGGCATTTTGGGGTGGTTTGTTATAGTAAGGAGTAACCAACAGTATCGCATCCCCACCCACTTCTTCTGCTTTTTTGGTTAAAGCGATGCAGTCCTGGGTGTTGTTTGTTCCTGTACCCAACATCACCGGTACCCGTCCTCGAGCTGCCTTGATTACAGTCTGCCACAAGGCAACTTTTTCGTCGAAATTCAATGTGGGCGATTCACCAGTAGTCCCTGTCACCAGCAAGCCATCGGAACCCAGGTCAATTAACCGATCTGTCAGTTGGGCCATTTTGTTCCGATCCAATTCAAGCTCGTCTGTGAACGGTGTTACCATAGCCGTAATAACGGTACCTAATTCTGCCTTCACAATGGGCACCTCCCTATTCTCCTAAGTTGAACCCTTCATGCAGGGCACAAAGGGCCTTTTGGGTATCCGCCGCCTTTACCAGACAAGAAATGGTTGCGTGCGAGTCTGCAGTCTGGAGAATCTCTACCCCGGCACCATTTAGCACCTTAACAATTCTGGCCATGACGCCGGGTACACCGCGCATACCGGCGCCCACCACTGATACCTTGGCTAGCCCCTGAGTCATGGTCGCTTTAAAGCCAGCTTGGGCCAGCCTTTGTTGGGCAGTGGGCAGATCACTTTCTGGGATAGTAAATATCTTCATTTCAGGAAAGACGTTGATTAGGTCTATGCTGATTCCGACCTGGGCTAAGGCCTCGAATAACTCCGTTTCCTTTGCCTTGTCGTCAGCAGGAAGTTCCACCTTAATTTGGGCAATATTCAATAGATGGGCTATGCCCGTAATTAAGCGATCCGGTGCCAGTTTGAGCCTGCCGGGACAGTAGACACCGCGAGTCACCAAGGTACCCGGCTGGTCGGAAAAGGTAGATCGAACTCTAAGCGGAATATTGTATTGCCTGGCCAGTTCTAGCGCCCGGGGATGAATAATCTTGGCACCTTGATAAGCCAATTGGGTAACTTCTTCGTAAGTGACAACATCGAGAGTGTGGGCCTCTCCCACCAAGTGTGGGTCAGCTGTCATTACACCATCCACGTCGGTAAAAATTTCTATTGCCTCTGCACCTAAGGCTGCTGCAATAGCAGCTGCGGTCGTATCGCTGCCACCGCGTCCCAAGGTGGTAACATCTCCGCTCGGAGTCTTACCCTGAAACCCGGCCACAATGGGAATGACGCCCTCTCTTAGTACAGTCAGCAATGGCTCCGGTAGCACCTCAATGATAAGAGCATTGCCAAATTCGGCATCGGTAATAATCCCAGCCTGTCCGCCGGTAAGGGCGCGTGCCAAGTGACCTTGGCTTGTAAGTAAGGCTGACACCAGTGTGCAAGAGATAACTTCACCACAGGAGAGGAGCAAGTCGCGTTCCCGCTTCGGTACCGATGAACCTGCTTCATTCATTAGTTCTAACAGCGTGTCGGTAGCATAAGGGTCTCCCCTGCGACCGATGGCAGAAATAACAACCACAGGCGACTGGCCGTTTTCTTTAGCCTGGATGATTCGCCTCACTGCTTGATCGCGGGCTGTTCTAGTAGCTACTGAGGTTCCGCCAAACTTTTGCACTACAATTTTCATCGGTGTCACTCCTCTTCTACAGTAGACCATCCCGGATCAAGAGCTCTGCAATTTGAACAGCATTTAAAGCAGCACCTTTGCGAACGTTATCGGCTACGATCCACAAGTTTATTCCGTGAGGAAGGCTAAAATCTTCTCTAATACGGCCCACAAATACTTCGTCCCGCCCGGCAGCAAAAATCGGAAGCGGATACTGTAGGCGCGCGGGTTCATCCACCACTGAAATACCGGGGGCTAAGGTCAAAATTTCCCGCACTTCCTCTGGGCTCAGTTTTTGTA
>DURJ01000183.1 GCA_012837285.1 Bacillota bacterium | reverse complement strand
TCCTACGTGCTTCATGGCCACAATAACACGGGATCCGGCCAACGATGCGCCTAGACCTACTTCCAGAGCCACTTTTTCATTGGTGGACCATTCGGCATAGATTTCTTCGTACGGAATTAGGTTCTCTGCGATTTCCGTACTAGGCGTACCCGGGTAGGCTGCAGCAAAGGTGGCTCCGTACTCGTAGGCACCACGGGCAATGGCCTCGTCCCCAGACAGGAACAATTTCACGCTTCTTCTCCCCCTTACATACTTGGGTTTTACAATAATCAAAATCGTCTCTAATGCCTTCTTACGGGTCAGTTCAATGTGAGGCGGAAAGACCTTTGTGCATTATGCATTTACATAACGTGGCCTTTCCGCCTGTGAATTACTTTATTTCGTTCTTGCACGTTCCTGATAATTCGTAATTTTTCAGGTTCGACAACGCTGTCTCGACCATATTTGAAACAGCTTCATCAGTGTAAAAAGCACAGTGAGGTGTAACTATGACATTAGGAAACTGTAATAGCCTAGGCAATATATCATCCTGCAATATTCTGTCACTATGATCATTATGAAAAACACCAACTTCTTCTTCGTAAACATCCAAAGCCACTGCTCCTATTTTACCAGACTTTATACCGCGAATAAGAGCCTTCGAATCAATCAAAGCGCCTCGGGCTGCATTTACAATTATAACACCATCTTTCATTTTACTTATAGTCTCATCATTTATCATATGATAGTTCTCTTCAAACAAAGGGCAATGTAATGTTATTATATCTGCTTCAGAATAGAGTTCCTCCAGGGTTGTAAATGTTGCATACTTCTTGACCTCTTCGTTCTCAAAGATGTCATGGGCAATAATCCTGCACCCAAAGCCGCTGAATGCTTTTATTACATTAAAGCCGATTCTGCCTGCCCCGATCACACCAAGTACGCAGTTCCTTATCTCAGTTCCTATGAGTCCCCTAAGCGAAAAGTCCTTTCTTTCAGCTTTCTTGATTGCTGCGTGGATTCTTCTAGTTAGAGTTAATATTAGCCCTACCGTAAATTCAGAAACTGCATTGGGGGAATATGCTGGCACATGAGCCGCCTTAATACCTAGCTTACTGCAGGCTGCCACATCAATATTATTTGTGCCGGCGGCCCTACTGGTTATATACTTGATTCCGAGCAAGGAAATTGTTTCCAATGCTTTTCTGTTTGCTTTGCTGTTACCTTGAATCATTAGTCCCTCATAACCTTCTGCTAAGTGGGCTGTGTCCGGACTAAAATCCTCACTAACCATAATCACGTCATGGCCATATATAGGTGCAAGAGTCTTCACATACTGTTTTTCGTCAGGCCGAACCTGATACGCTAAGACTTTCATAACAAACCCCCCATCCCTAAAGTTGCATTTTGTACTTCTAAACAACCTTTTCATGCAATACCACATATTACCCTATCCAGTCTCGGCACGCTACCTTCTATCTAGGGTTTTACGGGAGCACAAAAAAGCCAAAGCTGCTGGTGCCTCGCTTGGGAAACAAACACTATTGGACGACCTCTCCCTTAGCTAGGAATTCATCCACTTCATCGACTTCATCTTCAAACCAAACATGGCTCGTCAGTAGTCCTTTTGCTATTACAGGAAGCACAACTACAAACAAACCTATATAGCCTAAATAGCCATAGCCTTTAGCAACAAGAGGAATTAATCCGAATAACGCAATCCCCCATGTGAGCACTACATATCCCGCCGAGGCAATAATATTTGTCCTACGGTCTTCGCCTGTAAGACCTCTTTTTTCGCCAACATAATCCACAATTCTTTTCGCTCCAGCGTATACTACATTGACTCCAGTAGACACCACACCCAGTAGTATGAGGAACGAAATGGCAAAAGCAGCAATTTCACCGCCGAGAGACTCTCCTGCCACTGTTAGATTTGGCACGGCTTCGGTGACAATATCTGGATAATACCCTAACAAGCAGAGAGATGATAAGGTTATCATGGATGCATTTATGAAAAATCCGAACAAGGCAGCACTTTTAGCTTCACTTCTTGTGGTAATAGGTTCTGCTACAGAAACATAGGCGCCAATCACAACCGTTTGAAAAGCTGCATATAGGAGCATCTGCCATACCGCCGGAGCAAGATTCGCTTCAGTCTTAGCTAACCTGATAGTCTCTGCAATGGCCTCAAAGTTTGCGATGAAATTACTTCCCAAAACTATCAATAGCCCAATTATAATAACAATACTAACCGAGGCAGCGGCTTTTCGCACTGTTTCCGCTCCAAAGATTGTTAACACGAAAATCAATATCGCAATGAATATCGTATTGACAAAGTAAGGTGTGCCCAGCAAAGCTTTGATAGTTTCGCCACCGGTGGCAAAGGCTACGGCACTTGCTAATGCTAAGGCGATAACATAGGATATCTCATAAACTGCAGCTAACGCTTTACTACCATAATACTTTTCTGCCCAAGAGTAGTAGTTGAATGTTCGGTGGGCCGCAGCAAATGCCCAACCATAGTAGAAGGTTATTGCACAAATAGCCATTGCAATAATGGGCAAACATGCCGCATACCATCCAAACCTAGTGTAGAACTCAACCAGTTGACGTCCCGACGCAAATCCTCCACCAAAATGAGTGGTGAACCAAACAAAAGCTAACGCAGCCGTAGGTCCAAAAAGGGCTTTTCGCACAATCAATCTCTCCTTTTTAAGCAACTACAACCCCCCGATTCGCAACTCAACCACAGCCAACTACATTTTGAACTAATCGAAACCATGTCCATTGTCCGATGATTATTTTTTTCCTATATCACCCCACTTCAAAGTCATATTTTGTTGTCCATTGACACTATTCCGTTGCCACTTGATGTACTGCAGATGCATTTCTTTTCTTTCTTGAGGGTCTCTAACAAACATGCACCTATCTGGTCTGTGCTTAAATAGTCTGTTTTAAATCATTTAAGGTTGATGGCTTTACTTATGACGTCTATCGCTGCCTCAGGACAACAGGTAACACAAAGTCGGCAACCAATGCATCTATCCGGATTCACAACCACTGCAAATCTATAGCCCTTTGAATTCGCTTTTTCTCCAATTCCAATAACGCTTTTAGGACAGATAAGTATGCAATATCTGCATCCCCTGCAAATGTCTCTGCTGATCCTTACCTGTGCCACGTGTTGGCCCTCCTACTTCAATGTTTTGCTCCAGAACGGTATGGTAGGAACCAGGTTCTTGTCATTACTTAGAAGGGTACTTCTTGGGTCTTCAATCAGACCCTTATTGCTCTCTCGACAAATCAGCGCCACCGGGGTTAAATTGTGGCAGCATTTGTCCACATTATGTATACACCATTTATGACAAAACACCCTTTCTACAGCCGCGTAAGCAAAGTACCACTGCCCCCGACCCCGGCGGTAATTCCTTGGCTTTCATAATGTCTAAAGATCTTGTATCTCAGTGTCTCTCGTTCTTGAATTCGCTAAGGGCAGGGCTTTGTGGTGCTTGTGGACATTATGTATACACGATTTGTCAATAAAAGAATACACATGCTCGAATGTGTAAGCGAAATGTGTTCCTACATTCCCCTGTATTCGTATTCAAATTGTATGCAATCTCATTATAGCATTAAAATGTACAATGTTCAATGTTTCAAGTTAAGGATGTATTTTCAGTATTTATACCTGCGATTTATTAGTTTTATACCCCTTGTTACCACAAGACTCCGGACAAAAACAAACCAGTGGTTACCTCATGCTCGTACTAAGGGCCTCTAAATAAATCAACCGGCCCAAACAAAAACCGGGTCAGGGCGGACAGCCGACCCGGAATTTATCTATACTCCCAGCGTACTAATGGATTGCGCCAGAGCGGCTATGCTCTTGGTAAGCTCATCCAGCTTGGCTTCCATCCGCACCAGCAGGTACAGGGAAACCACCACCGGGAAGC
>DURJ01000182.1 GCA_012837285.1 Bacillota bacterium | reverse complement strand
TGGTAGCGGCGAAGGGATTTGAACCCCTGACACTGCGGGTATGAACCGCATGCTCTAACCATCTGAGCTACGCCGCCATGTTTTCGTTGTTGGTTGCGGGGGCTGGATTTGAACCAGCGACCTCCGGGTTATGAGCCCGACGAGCTACCGGACTGCTCCACCCCGCGCTGTCTGTTCGGGAACCACTAGTATTATACCTGGAGTAAGTTGATAAGTCAATAGACATTAATGGTATAAGTTGCTAATAGTGTTTTGATCTCTCGGGCAGCCACAGAGAGCTGCCACTACACCAAGGCTTGGCCTGTCATGGGCCTTAGAGAGGCCTAAGCGGAGGGGCGGGCACGGAGACCCGCCCTAAATTAACGCTCCTTAGGCTAGGCATTGGCACAGTTCGGCCAACACTTCCGCTCCCTTGACAGCCGGGGTGGTAATGATAGTCTGCGCAGCCACGCCATGATCCTTAAAGGCTCGCTTCATAGCTCTGCCAATGGCAGTTAAGTTATCCTGGGCAAAAGCAATTACCGACGGCCCGGATCCGCTCAGTGCCACTCCCAGCGCTCCTGCCTTTTGGGCTGCCTCGAACACCGCCGGCATGCCAGGTACCAAAGAAGAGCGATAGGGCTGATGCAGCTTATCCTCCAGTGCCACCGACAACAGGCTCAAGTCGTCGGTAAGGAAGCCAGCAGTTAACAGTGCAGTGCGGCTAAGGTTAAAAACCGCCTGTTCCCGGGATAAAGTCTTAGGTAGAATCTCCCGAGCCTGCTGAGTTGATAGCTTGAACTCTGGGACTGCCACCACTAGCTTAAGGCTGTCGGGAAAGCGTGTTTTTAGATAATGCGTCTTTTCGCCGCTACCACAGGAGATAACCAAACCACCCAGCAGAGCCGCACTGATATTGTCTGGATGGCCTTCCAATTCTAAGGCCAGTGCCAGTATTTCTTCCTGACTGAGGGGAACATCCAGGAGCTGTTGGGCCGCTAACAGTCCTCCCACAGTGGCAGCGGCGCTGCTGCCCAAACCACGGGCAATAGGGATATTATTGATTAATTTTAAAGACAAGGCCGGCAATGCCTGTTTTTTGTAATCAAAAGCCTTTTTTAATGCTTGAAACGCCAAGTTAGCTTCATCCAGCGGAAGCTCCCCCGCACCTTGTCCCTGGATCGTTATCTCAAGGGGTGTACCGGCCGGCCTAAGTTCCACTTCCAGGTAATTGTAGATGGAAAGAGCCAGCGCCAAGGCATCAAAGCCCGGGCCTAGATTGGCCGTGCTGGCCGGAACTCGCACAGAAAACATTTAGTTCACCCCCGCTGCGACAAGCTTACTTAAAGCACTGAAATCGGCCGCTACTGTCCTGGGTTCGGGACTCTCTTGGATGGCAAGGTCAGGGTCTTTTAATCCGTGTCCGGTAAGAATGCAGACTACCTTTGCCCCCGGATCAAACTTATGAACTTGTGACTGTTTAATAATTCCGGCCACTGACGCAGCTGAAGCCGGTTCTACAAACAAGCCTTCTTGCCCGGCCAACAGCTTTTGGGCGGCCAGAATTTCGGCATCGCTTACAGCCTGGATAGCCCCGTTGGACTCTTGGGCCGCTTGCACTGCCAGATCCCAACTGGCCGGGTTACCGATGCGAATAGCTGTAGCCACTGTCTCCGGATTTTCAACTACGTGGCCCAAGGTTAAAGGTGCTGCTCCGGCGGCCTCAAACCCCAGCAACTGAGGCAATGATTTGCTTTTGCCGGCTGCCTGATACTCCTTAAATCCCATCCAGTAGGCACTGATGTTGCCAGCATTGCCCACCGGCAGTGCCAGGACCGTGGGCGCTGTGCCCAGAGCATCGCAGATTTCGAACGCGGCTGTCTTCTGCCCCTGCAGCCGCATGGGGTTAAGAGAGTTGACCAGTTTCACCGGTAGCTGGTCGGCCAGTTCCCGGACCAAGGCCAGAGCCTGATCGAAATTGCCTTCAACTGCCAGCACTTCAGCCCCATAAAACAGGGCTTGGGCCAGCTTCCCTTTGGCTATTTTCCCCGCTGGTAGCAAAACCCAGCATTTGATGCCTGCTCGTGCCGCATAAGCCGCAGCCGAGGCGGCCGTGTTACCGGTGGAAGCGCAGATCACCGCTTGGGCTCCCTCTTCCACCGCTTTGCTTACAGCCATGGTCATACCCCGATCTTTAAACGATCCGGTGGGGTTTAAGCCTTCATATTTAGCATAGACCGCACAGCCCACCGACCGGGAGACTGTCGGTAGCGGCACCAGCGGCGTATTTCCTTCGTTAAGAGTAATCCGCGGCGTTTGTTCACTGATTGGTAAATAAGAAGCGTAATGCTCAATGATGCCCGGCCACATAGGCTTCATCTCCTTCAACGATCATGGGTTGATGAATGGTAAATATCTCCGGGTACGATCGTAAAGCGTCGATTGCCGTCTGAAAACGTTGGCCCTCGGTTGGGTGGGTAACCACCACAATCTCGGCCCCGCGCTCTGTCTGGCATTTTTGAATTACCGACCACAAGCTGACATCGGCGGCACCAAAAGCGGCTGCCATTTTGGCCATAACCCCCGGTTTGTCCTTC
This sequence comes from Bacillota bacterium, assembly GCA_012837285.1. NCBI lineage: Bacteria > Bacillati > Bacillota > Bacillota bacterium. The sequence continues at coordinate 422 of DURJ01000182.1, read as the reverse complement.
ACTTCCAGGCGGACAAAATAGCTAGCGCGCACCTGGTTCGGAGGGCAAAAGGGTTTACTGGCAAAACAAGTACAGCCGTTGCGTCCTTTTACCCCGTCGACTATATTATGGGCCACTTCAATTATGTCTCCCACCACAGCACTGGCTGTGGGCATACGGCCGGCTCCCAGGCCAACGAACACCACTTCACCTACAGCATCGCCTTGGACCACAATGGCGTTTAGAACCCCCTCCACCGAGGCCAAAGAATGATATTGCGGCACCAAAGAAGGGTGAACCCGCACCTGTAAGCCCGCTTCTGTTTCCTGCGCCAGAGCCAGTAGCTTTATTTTGTAACCCAGCTCGCGGGCATAAGCCAAGTCTTGCGGTTCCAGACGCTCAATACCGACACAGTTGACATCGGACTCCTGGACGCGAGCGCC